>JADKJG010000002.1:0-300000 GCA_016722375.1 Bacteroidota bacterium
TTTGCGTTTCTGGTCAATATTTGTTGTGGAGAAATACACATTCCACTTCGGGTTTAGGATTGGCCACATTCCAATTCTTTGGAGGAGCTTCCAATAATTCACTTACCAATTGCATCATTGAAAACAACACCACTTTAGCTTCGACTGGTGTAATTTTGATCGGCACCGGAACCAATAACAACATCACGATCTCAGGTAACAGTATTGCCTCTCCTTCAGGAGGAACTACCAATAATCCAGCTAATGGAATTTATTCCAACACCGCTACAAATACAGCTATTACTGTCGCCAGCAACAGCATCAGCAACTTTGCTACATCTGGTGTTCTGGTGAGCAATGGTGCAAGTTGGACAATAGGAGGAGCCGCAAATGGTGATGGAAACAGTTTCTTCCAAACAACAACTGCTACAACTACACAAACGGCTATTTCCGTAGGTGTAGGTACAGGACACACAGTTAAGTTTAACAAGATTGGTGGCTCTGCCGCAGGGGCAACGGGCACTTGGACGAATAGCGGTGCAGTTTCAGTTATCGGTATTGCTTTCTCCGGTACTGCTGAGGGAACTATTTCCAACAATGCAATCAGCAATTTCAGTTTGACGAACACAGCAGCATCAGGTTTTACAGGTATTAATCAGACTAGCTCTGGTTCGGTAACTATCCAAACCGATACCATTGGTCATGCTAGCGCTGCAAATAGTATTTTATATGCAGGTAGTGGTGCCATGATAGGTATTAATACATCTTCTGTTGCTGCCAATACTATCAACCAAAATATCCTTGCTAATCTTTCTGCAACGGGTACAACAACTACAACTACTGTTAGGGGGATTGCGACTGCCAGTACCGGTGCTTGTACTATTACTCAAAATACTGTCAGAGATATTACCACCGCAACCACCGCGATTGCATCGGGAGCAAGCGGAATAAATTCTAAATTAATCGGCATATTTCTGAATAGCAGTAGCACAGCCTCCTCTATTTCTAAAAATTCGGTGTATGCTTTCAACCACCGCTAATACTGGTGAACTTTCAACTATAGGAATACTCAGTAATAGTGGAACAGTTGATATTTCGAAGAATCTGGTTTATGGTTTTTCTTCAGTACCAACGGCAAATCCCACCTACCAATATGGCATTTCTGTAACAGGTGGTACTGGTAATCTATCCAATAATATGATTCGGCTTGGTTTCGATATTTCTGGGTCACCACAAACCGCGGTTTCAGACATCGCCGGAATTTATTGTAGTAGTACCAGTACCGTTAGTGCTTATCATAACTCAATTTATTTGGGAGGTACTGGAGTAACTGCAGGAAGTTCTTATGCTTTTAGAAGAAACACCTCATCTGGTACATACAATGTCCGGAATAACATATTTGTTAATGAACGTTCTAACAGTGGAGGTTCTGGAAAACATTTTGCTTATTGGGTTTGGGTAGCACCAACAACTAGCGATTATAACATCTACTATGCTACGGGTACTGGTGGAATATTGTTTTCCCTCAACGGTACTGATCAAGCCACTTTACAAGGTATGAAATCAGCTATGTCAGGTCAGGATCTAAGTTCTGGCGTGGGCAATCCAAACTTTGTTGCTCCAACGGCTGCTACACCTGATTTGCACCTTAATTCTCCTACCCCCGCAGAGGGTACAGGTATTGCTATCGGTACGGTAACTGATGATTTTGATGGCGATGTAAGAGCCAGTACTACTCCAACGGATATAGGTGCCGACGCAGTAAATGCCACCGCGAGTGATATTTTCACTCCGGCAGTTACGGTATCTGCTGTTACTAACCAGGCAGTATGTACGGGAACCATTGATGTAAACATCACTGCTACTATCACCGACGCAGGTTCGGGTATAGCTACCGGTGCCAATGAGCCTCGCCTTTGGTATCGTCTGAGTGCCGGAAGCGGCTCACCTACTGCATGGGCTTACATAGCTCCTTCTTCTACTTCAGGCAGCACTTATAATTATGTGCTGAACCTTCCGGGAGTGGTGACAGCCAAACCTATCAATATTATGTGGTGGCACAGGATGTGGCGGGTAATATCGGATATAGTAACTTCAATGCTACTACTCCGGTTCACGCCAGCGTAACTGCAACGCCTTCACCTGTGAATGCCGTGCCGGCTTCGTTTAATATAATTACTGCTACACCGCTTTCGGGAGTGGTAACAGTGGGCACCGGTGGGGATTATACAACCCTCACCAAATTTGATGGGTTGTTCAAAGCAATAGGCGACAATGGATTAAGTGGCGACCTTACAGTAAAGGTGATTACAAATACTGCTGAAGATGGGAATCAATCCCTCAACCAATGGGCAGAATATTGCGGAAGCGGTTATACGGTTACCATCGTTCCTACAGACGCGACGGTAAGAACACTGACTGGTAGCCTAAGTGGTATGGGAATGTTTTGGAATATATGCTTCCAGAGTCACCATTGATGGTAACTTTGATGGTGCAGGAAGGTATTTGAAATTCGTGAATACTTATACCGGTACCGGTGCGTCTGAAAACAATACTTTCCGACTAGGAAACTCTGCCACTACTGCTTCTAATATCACCATTAAGAATTGTGACATAGAAGGTAACAGTACTAAAACAGCCGGGGCAGTGCTGTATATTTCGAAATGCACCGATATCACCATAGATAATAACCTGATTCACGGTGGCGTTAGTTGGGCAGTAAATATTATTCGGGTTGACAACAGCTTTAGTACCAATATCTCATTAACCAATAATGAAATTTATAATTTCTTGGCTTGGAGTGGGGATTTACACGATCGTATGGAATTTATGTTCCATCGGGCGGCAATAACTTCATTATCAAAGGAAACAGTATCTACAACACTGGTATCAACGGTCAGAACGTTCAAACGGCACTTTCTTTCCTTCCAGGCTCATCTTCGACCGGCAATATCATTTCCCAAAACTGGATCGGTGGTAGCTCCGCGCAGTGCGGAACCGGAGGCAGCGTATCTTATTGGGGAAATAGCTGGGATAACTATTATAGTGGAGAAAATCAGGGGCAAGGTATTGTCGTAAATGCCGGAACGGTATCCATTGACTCTAATAACATCACCAATATCTTATGGTCTAATAGTGATTATTCAGGCTTTGTATGTATTTCTATTGAAGGTTCTACAGTTGCCTCTGTCACGAATAACAATTTATGTTCTGGATCAAATGGCCTTCCGGATAATTCAAAAATAATTCAAGTAGAAGGAGGAGGAATTAGTGGTGGTTCTTATCCTGGGTATATCTATGGTGTTTGGAATAAAAGCAATACGACTTCTGCCACTACTTATAATAAGAATAATTTCTGGTATTTGTGGCAGAGAGGTGCTGTTGAGGGTGGTAACGTTCATTGTATTTTTCACCAGACCGCAGGACCAGCAACGATTACCAATAATGTTATAAACGGGGCACAGGCTTCTGGTAGAAACTGGAATAGCTTTGGTTTTCGCGTTGAGCCTTCTGCCTCTACATCAGGCAATCTGATTGAGGGTAATAGCGTGGCGGGACCTTATATTAATAGCTTGGTTAATGGAGGGGTAGTTAATAGCGCGATTTATGTAAAGGTTTTAAGTACTTATACTGTTAGCGGAACTATTGATCGAAACGTTGTTTGGGATATGCGTAGTGCTGAAAGAGGTGGTGCCTCCGAAGGGATTTATGTTTGGACAAGTACAGGAGGAAATGGTAATTGGAATATCCATAATAATATGGTTACTCTAAAGAATAATGGAAGTACATCTAACTGTATTGGTTTATATGGAATTGAAGTTGACTTAAACTCTTCTTCAACTACCAATGTTCAATACAACTCAGTTTACATAAGTGGGTCTAATGGAGGAACAGCGGTATCAGGAGTTGATTTCAGTTCTTATGGTTACTTCAGACAACCAAATAGTTCGGGTACTGTAGTGGGTGATGCTCTTACTTTGAAGAATAATATTTTTATTAATACACGATTAGTTGGGAATGGTTTTGTGACTGGTCATAGTGCTATAGGAAATGTGGGAGCATCTAATTTTGCAACTAATTGGAATGTTAGTGATTCTAATTTAATTGTTATGGGAAATAGTGCTTACTCTAGAATAGGTCAATGGGGTGGCAATACTTACTCAACACTGGGAACATGGCGAACAGCGTCGGGCAAAGATGCAAATAGCTACACTGCTACTTATACAGCAGGTAGCTCAAATTTTGGTTCAAACACATTGAATCCGGAAAATCTGTTTGCTACACCACTGTCCGACCTTCATATTTCCACTATAGACGGAAATAGTTCTTATTTCGTCAACAACCGGGCGACACCTATTTCCATCACAACCGATTATGACGGGGAGACTCGTAATGCTACAAGTCCTGATATTGGTGCCGATGAGTTTGGTTCCGTGAATGATGCAGGAGTGATTGCTATTACGCCAAATTGTTCTGGTTCATCAGTGGATATCACCATAAAGAACTTCGGTTCTGCGGTGCTTACTTCCTTTAAAGTGGACTGGTCAATAAATGGAACAAACCAGCCGCAACAGACCTATACATCACAGTCAGTGGCATCTGGGGCAACCATCGTTAAAACAATTGTGCTTACCTTGCCTGCTTCCTTTGCTGCGGCTACTGCTTATAACGTCGTGGCATACACCACACTTCCTAATGGCGTTCCAGATGAGAATACTTCAAACGATAGTTACACAGCCAACCCTCTCTATTATGGTTTAGGCGCGACGGTTTATATCGGTACCGGTACTCCTTCGTTTGCTACCTACAGTGCCTTGTTCAATGCCATTAATAATAGCGTGTTGACACAAGACCTGAGTGTAATAGTGAATGCCAACTCATCTGAGCCAGCTACTCCAGTTTTCTTAAACGCTACAAGTTATTGTGGAGGAACCCGAGCGATTACTATTACTCCGTCCAGTGCAACAGTTCGTACTGCCGAAGGTACTAGTGGCACCGCTTCGCTACAAGGTATGATTGGCTTTAACGGTGCAGCGAATGTTACGATTGACGGAAACTACAGCGGTGCTGGTCAATATCTGCGCTTTAGAAACACCAATTCTTCACGTCCTGTATTTGCTTTCCAGAATGATGCCAATACTATATCGGTATCAAATTCGGTGATTGAAGGAAATAACAGCACCACCTATGTTTCCGGGGGAATTTCGAGTGCGCCGGGCACCGTCTTCTTCGGGATGCAGCGCTGGCGGAAGTGGCAATAGCGATATCTCATTCACTTACAATACTATTAGAGACAGGACCAGTGCGACGGGTGTTCCGGCGAATATGTTCTTCTCGTATAACAATACACCGAGCACCGCCAACAACACGATTACTATTCAGCATAATGATATTTTCAACTTCTCTCAAACCGGAGTTTATCTTCCGGATGGAGCAGGCAACGGAAACAATTGGAATATATCTGACAATAACTTCTATTGTACTGCTGATATGTCTTCTTATCAAAGTTCTGTGCCTCAGCACATTGCTATCTACTTGAAGGCTTCTTCTTCTCATTCGCATACGATCAAACGTAATTCGATTGGTGGTCAAACTATCAATGCGGGCGGTTCCGCTTGGTTGAATAGTAACAGTTCATTAGATTTCGAAGGAATCCGTTTAGAGATTGGAGGCTCCACTTCCGGTCAGGAGACCAAGGTGGACAGCAACATCATCAAGAATATCAACCTCACAGGAACAGGGCTATCTATGTTTATGGGTATCCGGGTGAAGACAGGCTTGGTAGATATTGGTGGTAATACTATTGGAGATTTGAGCGCGACTATTTCCAGTCCAAGTATTCAAGTAGCTGGATCAGGTACTGCAAATGGAAGTAACGACAACGTTTCGGTCTTTGCTATCTGGAACTACAGCACCTCAGCTTCCACCATTGCGAACAACGTAATTGCTGGTATAAAGAATACAGGAGGCTACTCTTATATGACGGGTATCCGTCGAGGTGCTCGTGAATACGGAACCAATGCATTGAATGTGTATGCAGGTAAATCAATTATCACGGCAAATACCATTGCCAATCTTTGGTCTGAAACTTCGATGTCCAATGTTTTCTTGAATGGACAGTACGTGGACAAAGTATGGCCTGGCGCCTTAACAGGTATTGCATTGCGATCTAATTATGGAAGAGACAATCGGGTGGATAGTAATACCGTTTATGGATTGAAGGCTAATGCTACTTGGAATCGCTGGGTGCGGGTGAATGGTATTGCATTGAATGCCGAGACTTCTGCAGATGCAGGTGTCGTGAGCAAGAACCGAATATCAGATTTGGAAAACTACAATGGTGGAGTTTCTGGTACTAATGTGTTTACACCGGCTATTTCAGGTATAGCTATCGGTGCCAGTGATTTGACAGCAGGCAATAGCTATGTTGCGAATGGCAGCTATACCTTAATCAACAATATGATTTATCTGGCTCCTGCTGTATTTAATTCAACCAAGCCTTATAATAACCCGGATATTTACGGTATTCTCGATGTGACACAATCTGGTAACACTACTAAATACTTTTATAATTCTATCTATATAAGCGGTGCAGGCAAATCATCTTTGCCGGGTGATTGTCCGGTTGTACCATCTTATGGTTATATGAGAAGTGCCTCGGGGAATGGTACTACACAGGGAGGTACTGTGTATTTGAAGAATAACATCATTATAAATAACCGTACCGGATATGTGAAGCACTTTGCAATAGGGAATAATACCAGCACTCCTACAACTGGTTGGAGCGGAAGCAACATTGATTATAATTTCTTTTCAACCGGAAACACTAGCACTGTTGGTCAAAGAATTTCAGGTAATTTCCAGACTCAGCCTTCGTACGATTACACTTTCTCCGGATGGCAAAGCTATTTTAGTGCTGACGCAAACAGTAAATTTGCGCGTACTACTGTAGTTTCGACAAATCCATCTTCTTATACTAATACTGCTGCGGTTGATTCGGTTAATCCTCGGTCCGGGTATTTGTTTGAAGACCTCTCTGATATTGTCACTGCCGGTAAATTCATGCACATTGCTTTGACTGATGGAGAGAGCAGCAAGTTCATTGATAATAACGGAACGGACGTTTCCTCTTATGCAACAGTTGATTTTGATGAGGAGGCAAGAAACGGAACGACACCAGATATTGGTGCAGACGAAATCATAGCTTGCGCACAGCCTACGGTAACTTTAGACACGATTGCTTCTCTGTGTTATTCTACGGGTACACAAATTGCGTATCTCAACTATACGGCTACTACCAATAGCCCAGATCAGTATAGCATAGTTTGGGGTGCTCCGGCAATAACAGCCGGTTTCGCCGATTCAATTCTGGTGGACCTTACAGCCACTCCGATAGTGATTACCGTCCCGGCAAGTGCTGCGGCGGCCACTTATAGTGGTACACTCACAGTAAAGAACAGCAGTGCGAGTTGTACGAGCACCAATTATACAATCAGCCTGAAGGTTAATTCGTTGCCTACTATTACACTGGGAAGCAATCCTTCGGTTTGTTACTCGGCAGGTGTTCAAACGGCAGATTTAACCTATAGTGCCACCACTCAATCTCCAATAGAGTTCAGTGTTGATTGGGATGTTGCTGCTGAAGCAGCAGGGTTCACCGATGTGCATTTCACTTCCTTACCTGCTTTGCAGATTGGTCTTTCTGTTCCGGCTGGTGCCGCAGTGGCTACTTACAATGGAACATTGAACGTGCGTAATGCGGATAGCTGTATGAGCATCGGTTCTGCCATAAGTGTTACCATTAATGCAACACCGGTGATTACTAAATACAGTCCCATTTCATTTGTCAATACGGTTTGCGAAGGAAGTAGTACCTGGTTTGAGGTTGTTGCTGCTAGCGGAGGACCTATGACCTTCAACTGGATTGTTAGTTTGGATAGTGGAAGCACTTGGAGTGCGGTGGTAAATAGTACGCCTTATAGCTTAACCTCCACAAATCACAACAACTTAGATAGCACCCGTCTTTCTATTTCCAATTCAACTCCTGATCTTAGCGGAAATCAATACAAATGTATTGTTACCGGTGCTTGCTCGCCTCCCGATACTTCGGATATAGGCTATCTTAATGTTTTTGCGCCACCAAGTTTCAGCAGTGTTTCAAACGACACTACTATTTGTTTAGGTGGCGGGGCCGATCTTGGTGCTGCTGCAGATGGTGGGGGATTGATTTATCACTGGCAATATTATAACGGAAGCACTTGGGCGAATGTGAATACGGGAACACCTACCGGATTTACTTATAACAACTCGAATAGTCCGAATCTGTCCATTACAACGAATAATGTAACGACATCTCCCGGCAGTTATCAGTTCCGTTTGAATGCTACGAATTTATGCAATCCTTCTCCTGGAGCGAACTCGAGTGCTATCACGGTTACGGTACTTTCATCTACTATTGTCCAATGGATCGGAGGGATTAGTAACGATTGGCATACGGCTGGCAACTGGTGTCCGGGCATACCTACCGCATCCACAGATGTTACTATCTTATCCGGTAGAACCTATCAGCCGGTGATTACCGCTAACGCGTATTCACATCACTTGACCATTGCGAATAACACCTCGGTCACTATTCAACCACACGGTCACTTGTTCTTGCACGGCGACTTGACAGTCAATGGAGCTTATACGCATAACGCGGGTATTCTTGAGTTGACCGGCAATGCACCGCAAACGATTTCACCCATTACTGCCGATAGTGTGATCGTTAATAATGCCACCGGTGTTACTCTCGGAGGAAATCTATTGATCAACTCTCACCTTTCACTGATTGAGGGAGTTATTAATACCGGTATGGATACTGTGGTCATTCTCGATACATTGACCACTGCGCTGGATGCTGGAAACGACACCTCTTATATCTACGGATTCCTGAGAAGAGCGGTTGGAGACACAGGTCTTTATCACTTCCCTGTGGGATATGATGTGCACTATCAGTTAGCAAGCGTCAGACTACATAACAATACGGGCAGAGACAGTGTAGGTATAAATGAACTGACGGCATATTTCAATCCATTTAGTAGTAATGTGGGTTGCTCAGATATTGCCCCTGGAAATGGGCTAATGATTAACGGTACGCTTGTAGAGAACTTATTGAACGGCGGCTTCTGGACGATACATCCTGATACGGTAGATTACAGTTTGCTGTCCTACGACATCACCCTAAGAGAACGTGCCTATACCAATGCACCGACAGATCCGAACAGAGTAGGAGTGGTGAAACGAGGCGAGTGTTCCGATGCCTGGACTGCACCGGGCACGCATGTTAATAGTACACAGGCAATTATTAACCATCCTACTATTCCGGCTCGCAATACAGTAGTGGCAGCACAAAGCGCTCTTAGCCACTTCTCAGATTTTGGAATGGGCTTTGGTGGTGTACCTCTACCGGTAGAATTAATTTATCTTGAAGCAGAGGCTATGGACAACAGCTACATCCAAGTGCGTTGGGCCACAGCAGTTGAAATCAATAACTATGGATTTGATGTAGAGCGCAGTACCGATGGAGCAAGCTGGACCAAAGTTAGTTTTGTCAATGGACACAACAACTCCACCATACAGCAAACCTACCAATATGACGACCGAGAGGTAGTTTCCAATGTTCGTTATTACTATCGTTTGAAACAGATGGATTATAACGGAGACTTCAAGCATACCGATATGGTTACGGCGATACTCACTTCTACAACAACTTTTGAGGTATTGGATCTGGTTCCAAACCCTACTGCTTCACATACCACCTTGCAAATTTTATCATCCAAGGATCAGGAGATTACGGTAGATATTTACAATATCGTAGGGCAAAAGGTACTTAGCCGTCATCACCAAATTGTGAAAGGTCAGAACAACAATATTGATTTCCAACTGAGCATTTTGGCATCCGGTACCTATTCCGTGATGGTCTCTTCGGCTAATGAAGTTTATGTGAAGAAGCTGGTGATCACCCGCTAATATTCTCCCTGAAATTTTCAGTAAGGCGCTCCATAATTTGGAGCGCCTTTTTTTATGAGAAGAATTTTGCGCTACCGTTTGAGTAGGAGTTTTACAGTCCGAGCGCCTGTTCACTATATTCAGTGGTGCTGTTCGGCACTTGAACGAATATGGGTTTCTCACTTCAATCAATCTTTAGCAACTAATATTTTTTTCACCACCTTCGCAACATGTCTAAAGGATTTCTGTTTTTCATTCTATTCTATCTACCGATTGTTTTGATGGCTCAAAGCCCCAAAAATCGGATTCTTAGTGTTCCGGTTCAAAAAGGAAACTCCATTATGCGCGAACCCTGGGCAGGTGGGATGAATGCCCCTCAGTTTTCTGAGGCGGATATAAATCAGGATGGGATTAAAGATCTTTTTGTATTTGACCGGGCCGGGAATCGGGTGATGGTTTATCTGGGTAATGGCAACGGTTCTAATACGGATACAGCCTTTGAATATATGCCCAAATACGAAAGTTTGTTTCCCGAAGGAATGATGGATTTTGCGCTGCTTCACGATTACAACAGCGATAACATCCCAGATATTTTTACTCATACCAGTTTGGGAACGATGGTTTTGAAAGGAAGTGTTCACAACGGACTCCTCTCTTTTGATACGGTTTCCTCTTTGCTGAGATATCAAAGCGGCGCGTTCTCTGTGAATATATGGACGGCCAGCACCGACATCCCCCTATTTGCCGATGTGAATGGCGATGGCGATATAGATGTGTTGAGTTACGGTGTGTTTGGAACGACCATGAGTTATTATGAAAACCAAACCAAAGAAAACATCGGGAACCCCTACTTCGACATAGATTCGTTTCGATATGAGGAAGTAACTCAATGTTGGGGTAATGTGGCACAAAATTCTTTGAACAACTCCTTCGAACTCAATATCGTCTGCAAAGGAAACCTCGCCTCTCCCGACGATGGCAGCCAACGACATGCCGGCAATAGTTTGTTTGGTTTCGATCCCGATAACGACGGTGATTTAGATATTCTGAATGGCAACATTGGCTATGGCAGTTTGGCCTTTTTGAAAAATTGTGGCACTCCTTTATCTGCCCATATCTGTTCCTTGGATTCTACCTACCCCTCTTGCGATATACCGATTCATCTTCCTTCTTATCCGGCGGCTTATGGTTTTGATGCCGACGATGATGGTCGGGAAGATTTGTTGATAGCTCCCAACACCGCCGTAGGAAGTAATGATACAAGGAATGTACATTACTATCACAACACCGGCAACATTGCCTGCCCTATGGAGCTTGTATCTGATTCTTTTTTAGTGCGGCATTTTCTTGATTTCGGAACGGACTCTAAACCTGTGTTTCACGATATGAATGGCGATGGAATTCAGGATCTTATTGTAGGCAATTACAGTTATTTTCATGAAGAAGACTTATTCAAATCATCCTTGGCATATCTTGAAAATATTGGCACACCTACCTTTCCTCGTTTCCGGCTGATGACCGGTGACTACGACAGCCTCAGCAAATTTAATCTGGTGGGCATGCACCCATCCTTCGGCGACATGGATGGCGATGGGTTGGAAGACATGATAGTGGGTGAAGTGGGCGGATGGCTTCATTTCTTTAAGAACACTGCCCTATCCGGTGCCTCCTTTCCCGCTTTGACAACGCCTCAATATTTCAATCTGAAAGTCAATCAGTTCAGTGCTCCATTTATATTTGATGTGAACGGGGACTCGCTGAACGATTTATTGGTAGGTAGAGATGATGGCAAAATTTCTTATTTCTGGAATTTCGGAACAAAACTTAACCCAATCTTTAGCCCCGATTCGGTGAACCATAATTTCGGCTTTGTCAATGTCAAGCCGTATGAATTAGCTCAGGGATTCAGCGCGCCCACGGTTATCAAAGACAGTGCGGATAATTTATTTTTACTCATAGGATCGGCCAGCGGCACGGTCTATCAATATTTTATTGACCCAACTCGCCTTCGCAGCGACTCTTTCCCACTCATAGACTCCAACTATTTAAAGCAGGACGTAGGAGGCAAAGCAGTAATCACCTTCACCGATTTGAATGCTGATGGTCATTTAGAATATGTGCTCGGCAATCAGCGAGGCGGACTGATGATGTTTTCCGATTCTCTTTGGGATACCAGTACCGTTCCCTTCAATCATGTTGCAGTGATTAAGAATCCTAATAGGCTGCGGTTATATCCCAATCCGGCTAAAGAATATTTTGTTTGTGAAATGGATGGTGGACATTTCCATCAACCTGTCACAACAGTATATAATCTGATTGGCGAAACGATTCCTCATCAGATTTCTATTGATGGGAATAAGATGATTTTTTCTCTTCCCGACATCGCACCCGGAATATATTTCATCCGAATCAGCGAAGACGATATTGCCTTTACCGGAAAGATTTTGATTCAGTAGGGTATTGAAATTGGCCGTTTTTGAAATAAAGAATTTGGATGAGTTGGAATAGTTACATCAAAGGCTTTAGGAATTACTTGCAGTTAGAGAAATCTCTTTCGCCCAATTCTATGGAGGCCTATCAACGCGATGTACTTAAACTAGTCAACTATCTGGAGAGTGAAAAGCTGACATTAAATGTAGATCAAATCAAACACCAACATCTGGAAGGGTTTATCAAAGCCCTTCATGAAGTAGGCCTCGATGCGCATTCGCAGGCCAGGATTATTTCTGGATTGCGGGCTTTTTATAAGTATTTATTGTTGGAAGATGTGGTTTCCGAAAACCCAACAGAACTCATTGCCTCTCCTAAACTTTCGCGCAAACTGCCCGACACACTCGGTGTGCAAGAAATCAACGCACTGCTTGATTCTATTGACCTAAGCACCCCCGAGGGAACACGAAACCGGGCTATGCTCGAGGTGTTGTATGGTTGCGGTTTGCGGGTGAGTGAATTAACGAACCTCCGAATTTCGAACCTGTTTCTGGATGTTGATTTCATCAAAGTTCTGGGCAAGGGAAATAAAGAACGACTCGTTCCGATTGGTTCACAGGCCATTAAATATATCAACCTCTACAAAAACGAAGTCAGGATTCATGTACCGGTTCAGAAAGGAGAGGAGGACATCTTGTTTTTGAACCGAAGAGGGAAAAGGCTTTACAGAATGTATGTGTTTTTGGTGATTAGAGCCTGTGCTCAAAACATTGGTTTGACCAAAACGATTTCGCCACACACCTTCCGTCATTCCTTCGCCACCCACTTGATTGAAGGCGGTGCTGATTTACGCGCCATTCAAGAAATGTTGGGACACGCCTCCATCACCACCACCGAAATTTACACTCACTTAGACCGCGACTATCTCCGCAGCACCATTATGCAGTTTCACCCCAGATACAAGTAGCGTTAAACAATACGACTGAATCCTCTTTCATTATTGAGACCGTAAGAATAATATAGATTGACGAGCTGTCAACCAAGAAGAAATTATCAGGGCTAAAGCCATTTAGTAAGAGCCAGATTCTCACCACGCTAAAGCATGGTGTTGTAAACCGTCATTTATGGTTGAGGGTTTGGAAGGTTTGCATTGTTTTTAAACTACAAAAGTCTTTAAGACTTTTGTAGTTTAAATAACGTTCATCCCTACAGGATTTGACAGATGGATGATTGCTTTTCTACTAAAGGCATCAATCCTACGGATTGAAAACCACCGCAAACAAACATTCGCGAATAACATCCATCAAGTTCCGTAGGAACTATCTTTTGGTAGAAATAAATAGTCTCCACTGTTCAAGCTCCATCGGAGCGACCGAATGAATACATTTCACGCGTAGTGCGCAGAGATGCAGCGCATCAAATTTTTTAACTGTATTTTCTCTGTGTCCCCAGCTACGCTACGCCCTCTGCGTGAAATAAAGTCAAAAACAAAAGTCTTTAGGGCTTTTGTAGTCTGACTTACAATTTTATAGGCCTTCTGAAAGCTTGAATTTCGGCTTCAAAACCGCTTAAAAACCAAAATATCAGACTGGACAGGTCAAAAAATCTTTTTCTGAGCTGAAAAATCTTTTTGGCGGAAATTTGGAGCTTTTGTCCAGTGATTTAGTGCGTTTCCGTTCGCCAAATTTTTTTTGGTAGGTGAAAAAGAGTTTTTGGCGGCTGAAAAATCTTTTTAGCTCACAAAAACTCTTTTCTGCGCTCAAAAAGATTTTTTGACCACTCAAAAGCGCTAAATTTTTCTCAAACGCGCTTTTCAGCCCGGAAAAGTATTTTTTACGCACGCCACGCTCTTTTTTCATGAGGAAAAGATTTTTCCTCGTTCAAAAACTTTTTTTGGGCAATAAACAAACAACTGTGGCTTTATTGCTGAGTTTAGAGTGCTGAATGCTGAATGAAAAATACGGAGGTGGTATGAATCATTCTACAAAGTATTTCCGTGCCATTTGTGTTTAGTTCATCAAATGAAAATCTAAACATAATGAACGCCACCGACTGCCTATAGACAAAATTTATTGGTAATGTTTTGTGCTATTATGTTTTTATGGTAAAACTTAATACCAACAGGGTATGGCGCTAATTGAAATTTAATTAGTCGTTCTCTTACCTCCCTCCCTCGCACCCCGCCTTATAGCTTCCGACCGCCTCTGGCATTAAGTTCCTTTATCTACTTAAAACAAATCCGCCACCATACTGCGAGAGGAGAGGAGTAGAATTTCTATTTTCGATGTACAAATCTGAGCAGTATGAAAATCACCGAAAAGACTTACGTATCTGAAATTTTGAAAGAGCACGGAGACATTGCCGAAATCATGGAACTTTTTGGTGTAAAAAGATTAGGCGGGTTTAGCTTTAGAAAGTTTCTAACCAAATTTATTACCGTCAAGACTGCTGCCTTTGTTCATCGCGTGCCTCTCGAAAAATTCATCAGAATGTTGCAGATAGCCATTGATAGAAAAAGCAGATCAGCAAACCGTAATAATTGAAGCGAGGTACATTATTCTCCACTTAGCTTTGGTTTGACATCAGCACCGGGTGGCCGGAAAGAAATTGCTTATCCGGAGATGGAAAAGGTAGCTATGAAAGGATGTTTTGTGCGGAAGAAAAGCTGAATTCAGGTAATGAAAAACTGCGGTGATCAAGCGGTTGCAATCACTTCCAGCATCTCCTCAATAGTTTTGGCATTCTTTAATTCAAAGTGGCCGATTTTTGTTCGGCACAGACTTTTGAGATAGGCGCCGCTATCTACCGCTTTGCCAAAGTCATGCGCCAGCGAACGGATATAAGTTCCCTTGCTGCTCAACACTCGGAAATCTACTTCTGGCAAGGCAATTCGCGTGAGGTCAAATTCATGAATGCTTATTTCACGGGGCTTCATTTCTACTTCCTTCCCTTTTCGCGCTTTAATATAGGCAGCGGTGCCATCTATTTTGATAGCAGAATAGATCGGAGGCATTTGCTAAAGAGTTCCTAAAAACTTCTTCCTTGTTTCTTGGAGCAGCGATTCGTTGATATGGTCAATAGGGAAGGTAGCATCGGGGGCTTGTTCACTGTCGTAAGTAGGAGTGGAGGCTCCCAAACTGAATGTACCGGTATATTCCTTATCCATTCCGGTGAATTCATCAATGCGCTTGGTCATTTTTCCGGTGCAGATTATCAGCAACCCGGTGGCCAATGGATCCAGAGTTCCGGCATGGCCCACTTTCAATTTGATACCGGTTTTTCGACTCAACGCATAGCGAAGTTTATTCACCACGTCAAAGGAGGTCCATTCCAATGGCTTATTCAATAGGAGAATTTCTCCTTCAATAAAATTCATTATTCGGAGATTTCGAGATTGTAGCCCATCGCCATCAGGATGAGAATAACTACTCCCAAAATGATTCGGTAGTAACCAAAGAATTTCAGTCCGTAACGGGTAATCAGTCCGATGAAGAATTTAATAGCAATCATTCCGACGATAAACGAAACGATGTTGCCAATAATCAGGAAGTCAATATTCTCACCGGTCACTACGTGGAAATTCTTCATTAGTTTATAAAGCGCAGCGGCAGAAATAGTAGGTACTGCCAAAAAGAAGGAGAACTCGGCAGCGCGTTTGATATTGAGTTTTTGCGACATGCCGCCTACAATCGTTGCGGCGGAGCGCGACACGCCGGGTATCATAGCAATACATTGGAAACAACCGATGATGAAGGCCTGTAACCAACTTATATCCAGCTTTTTCAGCACCTCTTTTTTGTATTCTATGCCGAACTCATCTACCACATTTACGGTCGTCGTATCCTCATCATCTACGGCTTCATCAATCTGGCGATGAAAAATTTTATCAACCAGAATCAGTACCACGCCACCGATAATGAGCGCCACGGCTACTGTAGTAACACTGGATAGCAGTTTATCAATTTGATCATTCAGCAAAAGGCCCAAAATCGCTGCGGGAATAAACGCAACCAATAGCTTGAAATAAAATTCAAGTGATTGTAAAAATCTTTGGCGGTAGAGGAATAAAACAGATAGGATGGCGCCAAACTGTACACTGACGATGTAGGTTCTGGAAAACGGGCTGTCGTGAAGCCTCATAGCCGATTCTGTCAAAATCAAATGGCCAGTGGAGGAAACAGGTAAAAATTCTGTGATCCCCTCTACAATGGCAAGGATGATAGCTTCGCCAGTGGTCATTAGATTTTGGGTCTTTTTAGAATGGCGACTGCTTCGAGGGCAAAGCCGATTAGAACGACAATAGGTGCCAGCGTGATTCTTCTGAAGCTATAAATTTCTTCTTTGGGAAATACGTTTGGGTCGTTGGTCGCACCGCCGCTCATCAGCATAAAACCAACAAGAATCACCACTACACCAACGGCCATAATGATGTAGTTAGTTCGGTCGAAAATGAATGGGGTGACCGTTGTTCCCGATTTTGCAGGTGGGGAAGTCTGTTTCTCCTTAGTACTTATTTGCTTCGTCGCCATAAAAGTTTTATTAATAAAGGTCCTCTACTTTAACTCTCAAGTAACGGAACAAAGCTGTCAAAGTACTTAAAAATGAAATCAATATTCCAAACAAAATAATTACTCCAAACAGGAGCGCAAATGTATATAAATCAGCCTTTAAACCAAGTTCGGGAAGGGTATAGTCAAAATAGAAAATTACGATGGCAAGAATGCCACAGGCAATCAATCCACTGGCTATGCCATTCACAATACTTCTGCCTAAAAAGGGTCGGATAATAAACCATCGGGTGGCTCCGAAAAGTTGCATCGTCTTGATAATGAAGCGCCGGGAAAACATGACCAGTCGTATAGTATTAAAAATCAGGGATACGGAGAATATTAACAAAGCGGCACCCACCAGCAAGATAATAATGGAGGCGCCACGCACTTTTCGGTCTAAAGATTCTAAGACATTGCTTTGCATGTTCACCTGTTTTACGCCTTCTAAGCGCAATAGGGTGGCCCGAACTAAATCCATGCTGTCCTGATTGGCATAATTGCTTCGCAGGTTGATTTGCATGGAAGTGTACAGCGGGTTATAGCCCAGAACATCTAGGAAATCTTCGCCCAAATCTTTTTGGAGTATCAGGGCCGCTTCTTCTTTGCTGATGATTTTCGATTCCTTTATGAATCGGGTGGCTTTTACTTTTTGCTGCAAAGAGTCTATGCTTTGCGCCGTGAGGTCATCCTTTACGACCAGTTCCACCACCATATTTTCCTTGAAATTGTTTGAGACCCTTTGAGCCTCAATCACGATGACAGCCGCTATGCCCATCACGAGCAGCACCAACATGATGCTGAAAATGGCATAGAAATAAGAAGTGCTTTTTCCGTTGGGCAATTGCTTGTTAATTACGATTCAAACTTATCCGAATCTAGAGAATTCGCAAGTATTATTTTTCGTCAGTTTGTTGAAATCATTTTAGAGAGGTCAGAAATTGATGATGTTGGTTTTATGTGTGCGGGAAATGTTTGGAAGAGCTTGCTTTGGTATAATTCAAAGTACCGGTTTTTTGTTTAATGGAAAAAATTACTTTTGCGCGCTCAATAAAAAAAGCAAACGCACATGTTTTGGACATTAGAATTAGCCTCATATTTAGAAGACGCACCTTGGCCATCCAATAAGGATGAGTTAATTGATTATGCGATACGCTCTGGCTCACCCGTTGAAGTGGTAGAAAATCTTCAGGAACTGGATGACGATGGAGAAACGTATGAAAGCATCGAGGACATCTGGCCTGATTATCCGACTAAAGAAGATTTCTTCTTTAATGAGGATGAACATTAAAACCTTCGACTAGAAATCGTTAACAAGTTATAAAAGCAAAAGCCACCCGAAAGAGTGGCTTTTGCTTTTATAAGGCAATAGAGATGGGCTTCTCTGCTGATTAAATAATCAGCATGGCATCGCCATAGCAATTGAACTTATATTTATCTTTCACAGCCAGTTCATAGGCTTTCATGGTTAAATCATAACCACCAAAAGCGGCTACCATAATCATCAAACTAGATTTAGGAGGATGGAAATTGGTAATCATGGCATTGGCAATGCTGAAATCAAAAGGAGGGTGAATAAATAGGTTGGTCCAGCCCTTATATGCTTTCAGATAGCGCTCGGCAGATACGGCAGACTCTACGGCTCTCATCGTTGTAGTTCCTACAGCACAGATTTTCTTGCCATTAATTTTTGCTTGGTTCACCAGCTTTACGGCCTTTTCAGGAATGTTGATTTCTTCCGCATCCATTTTGTGTTTGGAAAGATCTTCTACATCAATAGAACGGAAGGTGCCCAAACCAGTATGGAGCGTAACTTCGGCTAATTCAATACCTTTAATTTCAAATCGTTTTAACAGTTCGCGACTGAAATGCATCCCTGCCGTAGGAGCAGCAACGGCTCCTTCTTCACGGGCAAAAACAGTTTGGAAGCGCTCTGCATCGGCGGCTTCTACAGGGCGCTTAATATATTTGGGAAGTGGGGTTTCACCCATGTCGAAAAGCACCTTCTTAAATTTGGCATAATCTCCATCGAAAAGAAAACGGATGGTTCTGCCACGAGAGGTAGTATTGTCCACTACTTCGGCAATCAAGTCATCATTTTTTCCAAAATACAGCTTGTTGCCCACACGAATTTTGCGCGCGGGATCCACTAAAACATCCCAGAGAAATTGCTTTTGATTTAACTCACGCAGAAGAAACACTTCAATCTTAGCGCCGGTCTTCTCTTTGGTGCCATATAATCGAGCAGGAAATACTTTCGTATTATTCAACATCAGGACATCGCCATCATCAAAATACTTTAAAGCATCGCTAAACTTTTTGTGTTCAATTTTTTTGGTTGCCCGGTCCACTACCATCAAGTAGGATTCATCGCGGTTCTTTGCGGGATGTTGGGCAATAAGTTCTTTAGGAAGGTTGAAATTGAAGTTAGACAGCTTCATCGTATAAGTATTTGAATTTTACGGAACTCAAAATTGAGGGGCGCAAAGTTAATATCTGAATCGGAATATCATAATGAGATGAGAGCCGATTTAAGAAATACGCAAGAAAATAGCCCCTTTTTCCTTACGTTTGTCGGGTATGTCCATCCTAATCAAAATCTTCCTTCAAAGTTTCGCTATGTCATTTGCTGAGATACGTGCCTCCAAGTTGCGCTCGTTTCTCTCAATACTGGGCATTGCTATTGGCATTCTGTGTATTATTTCAGTCCGCACGGCAGTAAACTCTTTGGAAATGAATATCCAGAGAAGCTTGGCTTCCTTTGGCAACGATATTCTTTATGTTCAAAAATGGCCCTGGATTTGGGGAGATGGAGGAAGTTATCCTTGGTGGAAGTACTTTAATCGTCCGGCTTCCAATCGCAGAGAATTAGAGCAGGTTCAAAAGAATGTAAACGGTGCAGATGCCAGTTGCTTGATGTATTTTGCCGGGAATATATCTGTCATTTCCGGACAAAATACAGCCGATGGAGTGCAGGTAATTGGCGCTACTTTTGATTACAACAAAATCAAGGAGATGGAATTTACTCAGGGGCGCTATTTTACACCTGCTGAATCCAACAATGCGCAAGGAGTTGCTTTGATTGGTGCCAATGTGGCTGAAACGCTGTTCCCGAATCGCTCGCAGATTGAGGGGAGCACTATTAAGGTAAATGGAGTGAAGGTTACCATCATCGGCGTACTGAAAAAGGAGGGAAGCGATTTGTTCGGATTTACGCTGGACAACAATGTGATCGTTCCTTTCAGCTTCATGAGTATGTTTGTGAATATGTCATCCGGGAATAACGACCCGATACTTGCAGTCATTCCGAAATCAAATGTTCCGATAGATGAGTTGCGGTACGAATTAAAGGGAGTGATGCGTTCTGCTCGACGTCTTTCGCCTTTTCAGGAGGATAATTTTGCTATAAATCAAGTAAGTGTTTTTACGGAGGGAATTGCCTCTGTTTTTTCTATTATAAACCTTGCGGGATTGTTTATTGGTGGCTTCTCTATTTTTGTCGGCGCTTTTGGAATCGCCAATATCATGTTTGTAGCCGTAAAGGAGCGTACGTATATCATTGGGATTAAAAAAGCTATCGGAGCGAAGAAGGTTTATATTCTGCTCGAGTTTTTATTAGAGGCGGTGGTGCTTTGTGTGTTGGGAGGAATTGTAGGATTGATTGTGGTACTGGGACTTTTCCAATTGTTACAATACTTCATCACAAATGTGGCTAAGTCTGACTTTCACTTTTATATCACCCCTTTCAATTTGATGCTGGGCGTTTCTATCTCTGTAGTAGTTGGTATTCTTGCCGGTTTTATTCCTGCCTGGTCTGCAGCGAATATGAAACCGGTGGATGCTATAAGAAGTTAGGTTGTTCTTAACTTTCTAAAACTTCTTCAACTCGCGATAGACCCTATTGATGGGCAAGCCCACTACATTGAAGTAATCACCCTCAAAACGTTTAATGCCAATAGCGCCTATCCATTCCTGACAGGCGTAAGAGCCGGCTTTATCAAAAGGTTTAAATTTATCTACGTAATACTCAATTTCTTCTTTGCTAAACTCATTGAAATAGACCTTTGTAGTTTCTGAAAAGGATTCTTCTCTACTTTTGCTCAACAGGCAAACACCGGTAACTACCTCGTGCATCTTTCCACTTAATGCGGTAAGCATTTCCACCGCTTCTTTATGGTCTTTGGGCTTTTCATAAATTTTTCCTTCCAACAATACAATGGTATCTGCCCCAATAACTACCATATCATCCGAAAGTTCATTTGAAAAGGCATGAGCTTTCTTCTTGGCTAAAAAGGTCGGGATTAATTCAGGGGCAATGCCTAGTGGATGTGTTTCATCAACATTCTTGGAGGCCACATCAAATTCAAAGCCTGCCATCTTCATCAGTTCCACGCGGCGGGGAGATTTAGAGGCAAGGATGATTTTTGTTTTCATGGTGGCAGATGACCTTTCGGTTATTGCGTTTTATTAAAGAAATAGAACGCCGGAATTGAAAGGACCCCCAACAGCATGATTAGCTTTAATAAAAGACTGATGGAATGATACATCTTTTTGTCCTTTGCCAGAAACAGAAGAACAATCGCAACCACCGTCGGGATGACTACGGCAAAAAGAAAATAAGAGAATTCCTTAACGGCCTTTGCTTCAAGAAATGCGTTCATAAAGTATCCAAGCCCCACGAGAAGAACGAGGAGCAAACTCATTGCAATGACCTTGGCCGCTATTTCGCCAAACCGAACGGTCACTGTATTGATTTTATAAGCGGCATCTCCTTCTTTATCTTCTATGGTCTTTACAACCTCTCGCGATAGATTGATTAGAATGCAAATCCGCTATAGAACTTAACCTGCTATCAGGATATTGAACGCATATTTGCCTTCTTCAAAAAAATGACTCGCAAGAAGTTTGCCTCGAATATCAGCAACAATACAAACACAAAACCGGTCAGCGCAGAGATGGCGACATTTCCGACCAGCGGAATCTTTTTTAAGTAGGAGGAATAAATGTAGAGCAGCAGGGAGCAGATAATATAGATATACCCAACACTGAAGTATCCCACTAACCAACCTAAATAATAGCCCAATGCTATACCTGATAAAGCAAACCCCATGTGCAGATACATGGTGGTGTCCAGAGAGAATAGCCCCTGAGCCAGTGGCCGTTCCGGTTTGAACTCCCGGTCCAGTTCAAAATCAAAATAATCGTTGATAATATTCCCCGCAGCGGCGATAAATACCACCGAGAGAATAAATAACACAAACTCAAAGGTCGTAAAAGGAACCAGCGTGCTATGCAGTTTGTCCTGATGAACCGGAATCAAGATGAGGTAATAAAAAAGGGAAAGACTCAATGCAATCATCAACAGGTTGCTGATACGCACCAAACGAAAAAATGCAAACAATGTTTTCAAATCAATAAAGGTTAATCCCCCTTTGGCAAGATTACTCCTTTAGAGGAGATTTAGAAATGCTCTCGCTCAGTATTCGGTATAGCTTGTGCAATTTCGGATCATGGGTTAGCATCAGCAAATGTTCTTGAACCAATTGATGATCGCCGCGTATCGCCGGGCCGGTTTGTATCGCGGTGGGAGAAGCTCCTTCCAGATTTTGTGCTGATTTCATAATCAGCGGTTTCAGAATATCAAACGAAATGCCTCTTTCTTTTAATATCCCTTCTGCCAACGCCCATAGATGATTGGTAAAGTTATTGGCAAACACCGCCGCTACATGTATCCATTTCCGCTGTTCTTCATCTACTCGGTGTACGTGGTGTGAAAGCGATCGAGCCAACATCTCCAGCCTTTGTACTACAGGCTCGCTACTTCCTTCAACCAATATGGGAACGGTTTTGAAATCTACTTTGGAGTATTTGGTCATGGTCTGCAAGGGGTAGAAAACCCCAAAGCCTATGGCCGAATCTTTCAGCAAATCCTTCGATTTTGTTCCGGAAGTATGCACCACTGTTTTATTGCCCAACTTCAAATGTCCTGCCACTTCTGCCAGCGTATCATCTTTCACAGCAATGATATATACCTCAGCATCTTTCAGTTCTCCTGCCTTTGAGGTAAACGAAGCCCCCACCGTTCGTGCCAACTCCTGTCCAGATTCATCACTTCGGTTATAGACCTCCACTATTTCATGGCCCACCTTTTTCAACCCAAGGGCCAATTGAGTTGCCACATTTCCTGCCCCAATAATCGTTACCTTCATTCCGATTTGTTTCGAACAAAAATAAAAAATCGAACCGCTGACCTTTTATTGAGCGGTCAATAATTATCAATCTTGCGCTGTGGATTGTTGCGCCATGACCATATACTGTAGGTCGAACGGTTTGTATTTTCAGAATTAAATCCAATAGACCCATTTTGAAAAATGAGCCGGAGAATAACCTGTAGGGCTATTCAATCAATTCATAAATGATGTATTTATTTTCCTTCAACACATAATCGTAGCAATTAGTGATGCCGAGAGAAGAGATGTCGGTTGTGTCGGATGGGTCAGTAGAATTTGGGTTTTTGATTTTGACTCGTCTGACCTTCAGGCTGATCTCCGTATTTCCCATTAATCTCGCTACAGATTTGGCGCGTATCACCATTTTTTGATCTGCTGAAGGTTTGAAAAGCAGAAGATAGTATGGTTTGAAATCATTGTAGTAGTGTTTCCCCGGCTTATTGCGCAAGGTACATAAACTGTCTATCAGTACAATCTGTCCTTTTACAGCGGTCGTATCTACCGATCCATATTGTTGTGATTGCCCATTAATAATACCGGTTCCAAGACTGAAGAATAGAAGAGATAAAAGCGCTTTCATGGTTTTTTGTTTATTGTGCTTAAAGATAAATATCGTCAATTCATTAACAAGGAAAATATCTGGGCTTTGGCGGAATCAGGTGGCCATACCCAATCTGGCTATCAGTTTATAAATCACCAGCGAAGTCATCAGCCCGGAAGCCATCAGTTTTATTCCTATACTTAATACGGTGCCTGCCAAAACAGCTATACCGGATACTGCAGCTTGTCTTCCGCTTCTGCCTGCTATCAAATCACCGATGACAGCCCCTGTCAAGGTTCCCGCCACCATACCCACCGGAGTGAAAAACATTCCAAGAACCATCCCAATGATACTCCCTATCACGCCCTCTCTTGTGGCACCATACCTTTTTGCAGTAATCACTGGTAGATAATAATCAAGCAACAGTACCGCTATCATCAGGCCTCCTAACCAAAGCAAGGTAGAAACACTAAAAGGATGATAGGCCCATTGAAGTAATAAAATCGCTAGATAGTTTAAAGGAGGGCCGGGTAGTGCGGGCAACACGCTGCCCACCAACCCAAGCAGGGAAAGAATAACGACCAGAATGATGAGGGTGATTTCCATGTTTGATATTACTCTGAAAGAAACAGAGAGGTCAAAGCTACACAGAAAAACATAAGTGAATTTGCTTTTGGTTTTCCCAAAATAATTCTGTTTGTAATGTTCATCTATTTGCAGTTAGGACTCTGTTAATGCTTTTGTCCATTTTCTCTTGGGTATGAAGTAGATTCTGCTCATCACCAACCATTTTGTCCACGTCTTTAAGTAGCAAGTCTTCAAGTCCCAATCTCTAATCGGCAAATAGAAGCCAAGTCTGCAGCCACTTTAGATTCTTCTCCCTAAAAAGAAACCAAAGTAGAAGGAGATTTAGCTTCTTTTGGTGAAATAGAAACCAAGTTAGGAGGTGCTTTGGTTTCTATTTTGAGAAAAGAATGTCAGCCGCTTGGTGACTGTCCTAAGTCAGCAAGTGTTTTGGGTAAAGCAGGTTGAGTTTTTTATGCTTTCCATAAAAAATTACCCCAAAAGAGACAAAAATGAAAATGATGATGAGCTAGAAACGCTGAATTAAACTGACTGCATTGCTTTTGGCGCAGCGTCCAGAATTTCTTTCTCTGCCTTTGCGGCAAATTTTTCAAAATTCTTATTGAAAGCTGCAGCCAATTCGTTGGATTTGGCATCATAGGCCTCTTTGCTCTGCCAAGTATTGCGCGGGTTCAGAATTTCGTCAGGAACATTCGGGCAATTTTTAGGCATAGACACTCCAAAAACGGGGTGTTTTTCAAAAGGAACCTTATCAAGATTGCCATTTAAGGCCTCGGTGATCAAAGCACGAGTATGAGGAAGACTCATCCGCTTGCCGGTTCCGTAAGAGCCCCCCGTGTAGCCGGTGTTGAGCAACCACACGCGGATTTCAGAGTTGCGTAGTTTTTCGCCTAACAGAGAGGCGTATTTAGTAGGGTGCAACGGAAGAAAAGGTGCACCAAAACAGGTAGAAAAATTAGTTTGAGGCTCAGTCACTCCGGCTTCGGTTCCGGCTACTTTTGAAGTAAACCCGGAAAGGAAGAAATACATAGCCTGCCCAACACTTAGTTTTGAGATAGGAGGCAAAACGCCAAAAGCATCATAGGTAAGGAAGAAGATGTTTTTCGGTTCGCCTGCCATAGATTTAGGCAGGGCGTTATCTATAAAATGGATAGGGTAGGAAACACGGGTATTTTCCGTCTTTGCTTTGTAAGCATAATCCACCGAGCGGGTACCTTCCAGAAAGCCGATGTTTTCGAGAATAGCTCCATGACGGATGGCTTTGAAGATATCCGGTTCTTTCTCAGCCGAAAGGTCAATGACTTTGGCATAGCAACCGCCTTCAAAATTAAATACCCCTTTGGATGTCCAGCCGTGTTCGTCGTCGCCAATCAAAGGGCGATTCGGATCAGCAGAAAGAGTGGTCTTTCCGGTTCCGCTCAAACCAAAGAACAAAGCTACATCGCCGCTTTTGCCCACGTTGGCAGAGCAGTGCATGGATAGAACTTTCTTTTCGTGCGGAAGTACATAATTAAGAACGGAGAAAATTCCTTTTTTTATTTCGCCGGTATAAGCAGTGCCGCCGATGATGACAACCTTTTTGGTAAAATTGAGAATAGCAAAGTTGTGTTGACGAACACCGTCTTTCACGCCATTGCATTTAAAACCGGGAGCTTGTATAATCGTCCAGTCCGGTTCAATAGTTTTTAGTTCATTTGAATTGGGGCGAAGGAACATGTTATAGGCAAATAGATTTGCCCAAGGATATTCATTCACCACACGCACATTCAGCCGATAATTATCATCAGCACAGGCATAGCAGTCGCGGACAAATACCTCTTTACTGCTCAGGTAATTAACCGCATCCGTGTAAAGTTTATCGAACACCGCAGGTTCTATAGGTGTATTGAATCCACCCCAGTCCACCGAATCTTTGGTGTTCTCATCTTTCACGATGAAACGATCTTTCGGGGCACGGCCGGTAAACTCGCCGGTATCTACCGCCAAAGCGCCGGTGTCGTTTAGTATCGCTTGATTTCTGCGAATCGTTTCTTCAATAAGTTCTTCCGGACTAAGGTTCCAGTATTGTGTTTTTGAACTTTTGATACCTAAAGTTTCAATGTTTGCTTTAGGATTTTTCAGACCAACTATATTCATCTTAAGTGACAATTTTCAGGCTAAGAGGGAGCAAATGTAATCCAAGATTTCAATCCACGAAAGGATTTTAATCAGTTCTAAAGTACAAATAATTTTCATAGAGTTAGAATTGCGCTACATTCGCGCGGAACGTCGAAACACTCTTTGCTATGCGCTATGAATCTATAAACCCCGAGCTTTTTAAGCTGAACCGCAAGAATTTTTCCAAACAAATGAAGAAGGATTCTATTGCCGTCTTTGTATCGAACGAAATAGTGACGCGCAGTGCAGATGCTTCATACAAATGGAGACAAAACCCGGACTTGTTTTATCTAAGCGGTATTGATCAAGAAGAAACCTTTTTGGTTCTTTTTCCCGATGCACCGGAAGAGAAGTACAAGGAAGTATTATTTGTTCGGAAAACCAGCGAACAAATCATGTGGTGGGAGGGAAGGAAACATTCGATGGACGAAGCGTCTAAAATCTCAGGGGTGAAGACGGTACTTTGGAGCGAACAGTTTGAGGGCATTTTCAACATGCTGGCGCATTATGCCAATCATATTTACCTGAATACCAATGAGCATGACCGCAGCGTTTCTATGGAGGAGGCTACGGAAATAAAGTTTGCACGCAAGGTGATGAACAACTTCCCGCTTCATAAATACGAACGCTCTGCGCCGATTGTCTCTGCTTTGCGGATGGCTAAATCAGCACATGAAATCACTTTGCTGAAACGGGCGATTGACATTACCCACAAGGGATTTATTCGCGCTTTGAAACTTATCAAGCCCGGCGTTTGGGAATATGAAGTGGAAGCCGCGCTGACTCATGAATATTTAATCCGTCGCGGAACGGGTCAGGCTTATGAGCCGATTATTGCAACGGGCGTAAACGCCTGTGTGCTTCATTATGTGGCAAATGATGCTCAATGTAAGTCGGGGGAGTTGATTTTGATGGATGCCGCAGCGGAATATGGCAACTATAACGCAGACCTCACCAGGACAGTGCCGGTGAACGGTAAGTTCACAAAGCGCCAGAAGGATGTTTACAATGCGGTGCTTCGCGTTCACAACGAGGCAAAGAAAATGATGACCACCCGTGTGACGTTGAATGAAATCAATACGTCTGTCGGAAAAATAATGGAGGAAGAATTGGTGAAACTTAATTTATTGAAGAGCGCAGACGTTAAAAAACAGGATAAAAACAATCCTCTTTATAAAAAGTATTTCCCGCACGGAACCGCTCACTTTCTAGGGCTGGATGTACATGACGTAGGCAATCGCTTCGATAAACTTAAACCGGGTACGGTACTCACCTGCGAGCCGGGAATTTACATCCGCGAAGAGAATATGGGTATTCGTATTGAAAACAATATCCTTGTAACCAACGGCAAACCTACCGACTTGATGGCGAACATTCCAGTTGAGGCGGAGGAGATTGAAGAAATAATGAATAGCAAGTAGTACATGAATTTCTTCTCCCTGCTCAGTCTTCCAAATCTTCTCACACTGCTCAATCTTCTTGCCGGTTGTCTGGGCATTGTGTTTGTATTCAGTTATCGCTTAGAGTGGGTTCCCTATTGTGTGCTTATTTCTCTTGTGGCTGATTATCTTGATGGGTTTGCTGCGCGCTTTACCAAAAACGCAACCGACATTGGCAAGCAATTAGATTCGTTGGCGGATGTAGTGAGCTTCGGTGTTTTGCCCGGTGCTATTATGTTTCATTTGCTTTTTCAGAATTATGAATCCGGTTCAGGTTCCTTACCGGAGGCAACGATTTACTTGCTCTGTATTCCGGCTTTTTTGATTACACTCTTTGCGGCCTTGCGTTTGGCTAAGTTTAATACAGACCATCGCCAATCCGATTCTTTTCTTGGCCTGCCAACTCCTGCGGTCGCGATATTTATTACCGGCTTTCTTTTAACCTTTCTCCATAATTCGTTTGGATTATCGTTCTATCTTTTTCAATTGCCGGTCTTATACGGTGTGGTGATTGTTTTATCCATACTCATGGTGATTGAACTGCCGATGTTTGCCCTCAAATTCAAATCCTTTTCGTGGAAAGGAAACGAAACGGCCTTTTCTTTCCTGCTCTTGTCGCTGGTTTTGCTGGCAACACTTAAATTCGCCGCCATTTCACTCATTGTTATTCTTTACCTAATTATTTCGCTGATTCAAAAACAAATCAAACCATGAACTTCAAAGCAGAGATTGATGTAATGCCTCTAAAAGAATTGTTAGACCCACAGGGCAAAGCCGTAGAACATAGCTTACTGAAAATGAATTTCAAGACCGTAGAAGATGTGCGCATTGGCAAACACATCACCATTAAAATAAGTGCTTCGTCAAAAGAAGAAGCCACGACCCAGATTGACACTGCCTGCAAGAAATTGCTTGCTAATCCAATTATGGAAGGATATAAATTTGAAATAATGGAGGAATCTTCCTAATCGGAAGAACCTTTTATGAATAAACTCTTGATCATTCCCACTCCGATTGGAAATCTGGAGGATATCACGCTTCGCGCCCTCAGAATGTTGAAGGAGGTGGATGTCGTCCTTGCCGAAGATACCCGCCAGACTAAAAAACTGTTAGACCATTATAAAATATCCACTCGTCTTTCGGCTTATCATAAATTCAATGAGCAGAAGACTGTGGAAGGAGTGGTGGAACAATTGAAGTCTGGAATGACCATCGGTTTGGTGAGCGATGGAGGAACACCGGGTATATCCGATCCGGGCTATGTTTTGATTCAGGCATGTATCCGCGAAGGTATTACGGTGGAGTGTCTGCCCGGTGCTACGGCTTTTGTGCCTGCATTGATTAACTCCGGTTTTGCAACTGATGAATTTGTTTTCATCGGCTTTCTGCCTCACAAGAAAGGAAGGCAAACTAAATTGAAAGAGATAGCTCTAGAGCTACGCACCATCATCTTGTACGAATCTCCTTTTCGAGTGGTAAAGCTGTTGAATGAATTGTTGCAGCATCTAGGAGAGGAAAGAAAAATATCTGCCTCAAGAGAATTATCCAAGATGTTTGAGGAAACAATTCGTGGGACTGCCGGAGAACTGATTGAGCGCTTTACACTTAAAGAGCCGAGAGGAGAATTCGTTATTATTATAGAAGGAAAGAAAGATTAGATGCTTCAGATCATCATCAGCAGTTTAGTGCTGAGTGTCATTCATGCCACCATCCCCAGCCATTGGCTGCCCTTGGTGGCTATTGGCAAAGCCGAGCGCTGGACAAAGAAGCGCACGCTCTTTGCAACGGCGGTGAGCGGAGGGTCGCATATAGCCAGCACTATTCTTATCGGAATCTTGATTGGTTGGGCAGGATATAAACTATCCGAATCCTTTCAGTGGATGACCGAAGTTTTGGCACCTTTTATTCTGATTCTGCTTGGTATCTTTTATGTCGTTCGCAATTTTCATGCTCACGGACACCGGCATCATTTCCCCGAAAAACCATTACACAATAAATCTTTCAAGGCTATCCTTATTTCTGTCAGCATCGGTATGTTTTTTTCGCCTTGTTTGGAACTGGAAACATATTATTTCACCGCCGGCAAATATGGATGGGCGGGGATTGCGGGCGTATCGCTGGTTTATCTGTTGGTCACCGTCGGTTTCATGATGCTCTTTGTCGCGCTCGCGCTGGAGGGCATCAGTCGTTACAACTTCCGCTTTCTCGACAGCAACGAAAAGGCCGTGACCGGGATTGTACTTATCTTGGTCGGCGCACTCACTTATTTTTTCAATCTCACTTAAAGAATGTATCATGGCTCATCTGCACACACATTCTGATCACAACCTAAACGAGCACTCCACGCTTTCATCCAACTTGAACCGTGCGTTCATCGTGGGCATTGTTTTGAATCTGGCATTTGTAGTGGTGGAATCTGTTGCCGGATTGATGACCGGTTCCTTGGGATTGCTGACCGATGCCGGTCATAACCTGAGCGATGTGGCCGCACTGGCTTTGTCACTTTTTGCTTTCCGGCTGGCCAAAATCAAACCAAGCGTAAATTATACCTACGGTTACAGCAAAACCACCATTCTCGTGGCGCTGGCTAATGCCGTCATCTTGCTGATAGCGGTGGGGGGCATCGGCATTGAAGCAGTGAAACGATTTTTTCATCCCGAACCTCTTCAAGGAGATATCATTTCCATAGTGGCCGGAATTGGAATCGTCGTCAACGGTGCTTCTGCTTTCTTGTTTATTAAGAACAAGGAGGACGATCTGAATGTCAAAGGCGCTTACCTGCATCTCGTGGCCGATGCCTTGGTTTCTCTTGGTGTATTGATTGCCGGTGTGCTCATCATGTTTACAGGATGGTATTGGTTAGATACAGTAATCAGCTTAGTCATTATCGTAGTCATCGTATATAGTAGCTGGCATTTGTTGGCCGATAGCCTGCGCCTGTCTATGGATGCCGTGCCGCCGGGGGTGGATATAGATAAGCTGAAACAACTGATTATGAGCAATAAAGGAGTTACGAGTGTTCATCACATTCATGTTTGGGCGCTCAGCACTACGGTGAATGCGATGACGGCGCACCTTTGCATAGAAGAGTCCATGAGCGGCACGGAGGAAATGGACATGAAACATCATATCAAACAAGAACTGACCAAGCTAAAAGTGCATCACGCAACATTTGAAACCGAACGGGGACCTGAAAAATGCACCGAAGAAGTCTGTTGAAAAATCGGAAAGACCTGTTATGTTTGCGCTCCGCTTTTTGACTCCGTAGCTCAGCTGGTAGAGCAAAAGACTCTTAATCTTTGGGTCGAAGGTTCGAGCCCTTCCGGGTCACTACTTTCAAGCCTTGTATGTCGCAAGATGTGCAGGGCTTTTTTAATGCTGAATGAGGAGTGCCTTCCTGTATTTCATTCTGCACTTCAAATTTGATTCAAAGTCTCCTGCCCCCCAAAGGGAGCATAAAGACAGTAGGCTACCGCCCAAATATTTATTGCGGCTTTTTAATGCCTATACTACATATTATATTTAGCCGGATACAAATTGCCGTTTGTGCGAATTATGTGAAATAGTTTAGGAACAATGAATCTTTTTTTGGGTTCAAACAGTATAAGTAGGTATTGGGTGATGAAAATGAAGCCCGCAAAAAGTAAAATCAAAATTATGAAAGCCATGAAAAATCTATTCCTCTTCGCTCTTGCCCTTATATCTCTTTCTGTATCGGCCGGAAACATGACGACGAAGCTGATCGTGAACAATCCTATCTGCCACAGTGGTAATGATGGTACGATTGATTTGTTCGTGTTTGGCGGCAATGCTCCGCTTACTTATACTTGGGATAACGGACTTCCGGCTACTGCTTCGCACAGCAATTTGGCGGCGGGTACTTATTCTTTCACGGTGACAGATAGTACCGGCGATGTGGTTTCGGGATCGGTGGTGATTGCAGAGCCGAACGATATTGCGGTGACTCCAAATGTGTTGGATGTAACCACTCCGGGCGGAAACGATGGATCCATCGGGTTGAATGTAGGAGGTGGAACGCCAATCTATGCTTATAGCTGGAGCAATAATGTGCATGATCGCAATATTTCTAGTTTGACTTCTGGTACTTATGATGTCGAAATTACGGATGCAGCAGGTTGCAGCAAAACGTTCAGTTTCTTGGTGAGCGAGCCAAATGGTTTCTTGATTGAGAAGCCGGAAGTGAAATATTTGATTTCTAAAGGCAGTTTTCAGGATGGCAATAATTATGCGAAGAACGGAGGTGCTACGGGTGTAGAGGATGTAAAGCAGGGAACGGTTTTGGTTTATCCTAATCCGGCAAATAACTTCTTCAAGATTGCTCTTCAGCCGGGCACTGAAACTCAAATCGCACTAATGACTCCAAACGGACAGGTGGTGGCACAGAAGAACGCGACAACTACTGAAACGGAAATGAATGTCTCTGGCCTTCCGAATGGTAACTACATCATGAGTATTCGCAACGAAAGCGGCGTGACCAACAAATTGGTGAGCGTTCTCAAATAACCTATCACACACTTAATAGAGAGTAAGCGCTCCCGATTTTTCGGGAGCGCTTTTTTGATTTTAACCCAAGGAAGGGATGCCTCGGGCGTGGGGGTTTGTAGCGTTGCTTTAATAGACTTTGCGATGAACCGCCAACGTCAGGCGGCTGATGCAGACCATCTGTTCTTTTGGGTTCACAATTTTTATTTCCCAAACGTGTATTGTCTTTCCGATATAGACTGGACTGGCGGTGCCGGTAACGAAGCCTTTGTTCACGCCGCGGATATGGTTGGCGTTTATCTCAATACCTACGACTCTATATTTCTCTTGGTCAACACAAAACAAACCACCTACGCTTCCGAGGGTTTCTGCCAATACGCAGGAGGCGCCACCATGCAGCAAGCCAAAGGGCTGCACGGTTCTGTGGTCAACGGGCATGGTGCCTTTGATATAGTCATCTCCGACTTCGGTAATCGCGATGCCGAGATGGTCGCCTATGTGTTTGCTGGAGAAAATGTGCGCGTCTTCGAGCGTGGGCTTTACTTTCCAAATCATTAAATTCTGTTTGCCGCAAAGGAATGAATTTCGGTCATATCGTTTATTATTGCAGTTGCTTCTGATGCGTAACATTCTAATACTTGGAGCCGGTAAATCTTCTGGCGCTTTGATTGACCATCTGGTGGACAGGTCGGTGGAGGAACAATGGCAGGTTACGGTGGCTGATATTTCGGCTGCCAGGCGATGCAAAAAACTCGCCAGCGCGCTAACACCTGCGCGATTGCTTTTGACTTTCAGGATGAGTCAGGAAGAAGGCGATTGATTGCAGATGCAGATATTGTGATCTCTATGTTGCCGGCAACGATGCACGTTATTATTGCTGAAGACTGTTTGAAACTGAAACGCAACTTGGTGACTCCATCCTACATATCAGATGCGATGTTGGGGATGGATGAGGATGTGAAGAAGGAGGGATTGATTTTTATGAATGAAATCGGTCTCGACCCCGGTATAGATCACATGAGCGCCCTCCAGGCGATTGCCAGACTGAAAGATGAGGGCAAGGAGATTACTGGATTTCTTTCGCATACGGGTGGACTGGTAGCTCCGGAAAATGATGATAACGGTTGGCATTATAAGGTTACATGGAATCCGCGCAATGTGGTGTTGGCAGGTCAGGGCGAAGGCAAGATACTTTATATGAAAGATGGGGAGAAGGTGGAATTGCATTATGAAGACCTTTTAAACATACGCTGAATATCAAACTGGAAGGCTATGGTGAGTTTGAAAGCTATCCGAATAGAGATTCAATGAAGTATGTAGATGCTTATGGATTAAAGGGAGTAAAGACTATCTATCGAGGAACGCTTCGCCGCCCACCATTTTGCAAAGGCTGGAATGTGTTGGTGCAAATGGGATTTACGAATCGTAAAGAAGTAGAGACGGATACGTTTCGCGGACAGGTGGAGCGCTTGGTAAAGGATAAGAAGGTAGTGCCTGATGAGGAAACCGAGGGGCTGTTGCGTGAACTTGGAGTGGTGCCTATGTTGCTTTCACATAAGGAACCACGTTTGGTTCCCGCAGACTTTTTACAGCAGGTACTCGAACGTTCATGGAGCCTGCAACCGGGAGATAAGGATATGATTGTGATGATACATCAGATAGAGTTTTCTGATAAAAGTGGAAAAGAGAAGCAGACAATGGAATCTTCGTTGGTGGTGAAGGGGAAAGATTCAGATCATACGGCTATGTCATTAACCGTGGGTTTGCCGATGGCAATGGTGACGGAGATGATATTGAATAACGAGATAAAGCGGACGGGTGTGCTTATGCCCCGTTACCCGGAAATTTATAATCCTATTTTAGCCCGCTTGGAAAAACATGGGATAAATTTTAAAGAGAAGATCATATAATAGATGAAGAAAGAGATAGATAGACTGAAAGAGAAAAAGGCTGCTGCGATGATGGGCGGCGGGCAAAGCCGTATTGACAGCCAGCATAAGAAAGGAAAACTGAACGCTCGCGAGCGGATAGATTTGCTGATGGATCCCGACAGCTTTGAAGAAATTGGCATGTTGGTGGAACACCGCACCAAAGACTTTGATATGGATAAAGAAATTTATCTGGGAGATGGGGTAGTCACTGGTTATGGAATGGTGAACGGTAGAATGGTCTATGTCTTTTCTCAGGACTTTACGGTCTTCGGTGGGTCACTTTCTGAAACTCACGCAGAGAAGATATGTAAGATCATGGACTTGGCGATGAAGAACGGTGCGCCGGTCATCGGTTTGAATGACTCTGGTGGAGCACGCATTCAGGAGGGCGTCAGTTCTTTGGGCGGTTATGCTGATATTTTCTATCGAAATACGATTGCCTCGGGAGTTATCCCTCAGATTTCTGCCATCATGGGCCCTTGTGCAGGCGGAGCAGTTTATTCGCCAGCCATCACTGACTTTATCCTGATGGTAGAGCATACTTCCTACATGTTTGTTACAGGCCCCAACGTGGTTAAGACGGTGACTCACGAGGATGTGACAAGTGAAGAACTGGGAGGTGCTCAGGCGCATGGAGTAAAATCGGGGGTTACGCATTTTACCTGTGCAAATGATGCGGATTGTATTGCCTCCATTAAGAAACTGTTGAGTTACTTGCCTCAGAATTGCGAAGATCGAGCACCAGCCTATCCTTATACTTTGGGCGATGAGACCAGACACAAACTCGATTCTGTAATTCCTGAGAACCCAAATCAGCCTTATGATATTCGCGATATTATCCATGAAATATCCGATACGGGTTCTTTCATGGAGGTGCATCAACATTACGCAGAGAATATTGTAGTGGGCTTTGCTCGTTTGGCAGGTCGCAGCATTGGTATCGTGGCCAACCAACCAGCTGTATTGGCTGGAGTGCTTGATATTTCTTCCAGTAACAAGGGTGCACGTTTTGTTCGCTTTTGTGATTGCTTCAACATTCCATTATTGACCTTGGTGGATGTTCCTGGTTTCTTGCCGGGTACAGACCAAGAATGGCGAGGAATTATCAGCAGTGGAGCTAAACTGCTTTTCGCTTTCAGCGAAGCGACGGTACCTAAGATAACGGTGATTGTGCGTAAGGCGTACGGTGGAGCATACGATGTGATGAATTCAAAGCATATAGGGGCTGATATGAATTATGCGTGGCCCAATGCGGAAATTGCGGTAATGGGAGCAAAGGGAGCGGCTGAAATTATTTTTAAGAAAGCGATATCAGCAGCGAAGGACCCGGAAGAAAAGATGAAGGAGGTAGTGAACTTGTATGCTGAGAACTTTGCTCATCCATACAAAGCGGCGGCTCGTGGATTTATTGATGAAGTAATTGAGCCATCCAAAACACGCACCCGCCTTATCCGTGCCTTTAAAATGACTGAAAACAAAGCAGTGAAATTGCCGAGAAAGAAACACGGGAATATTCCCTTGTAAAGGGCTATAGAAAGAGTTTTATACGCCTAGCCAAAGCAATTATAACTCAATCTTCATTCTAAGGCGTATATAGAATGTGGTTCCTATATTCTCGGAGGACTCAAACCATATTCTACCACCAGTGCCATCTATTATCTGCTTAGTGATGGCTAAGCCCAGACCAGTACCGGATGATTTCGTAGTAAAATTCGGGACAAAGACCTTTTCATAGAGTTCATGTGGAATGCCTTGCCCATTGTCGCTTACAGTGATAACCACCCATCCATCTTCCTCTTTAACATGAATATCAACAAAGCCTATCCGGGTTTCGGGAATACTCTGTAATGCGTTCTTTATCAGATTATTAAATACGCTGACCAATTGATTCTTGTCTGCAAAAACCACTGGTGATTTAGAGTCGGTGGAAAAGGTGATGAAAGTTTTCTCTTCTCGGCCAAACAAATCGGATATGGACTGAAGTAATTCGTTCAGGTTAATTAATTCATTTTGGGTCTTGGGCATTTTGGCAAAGGAGGAAAAGGCCGAGGCGATGGATGATAGATTTTCAATTTGTTCTTCCAGCGTCCGAGCCACTTTTCGAGATAATTGGGCAATATTTGGATCGCCGGAATCAATGGCTCTTTGAAGATATTGGATACTCAACTTCATAGGGGTAAGAGGATTTTTAATTTCATGGGCAATCTGTTTTGCCATTTCTCTCCAGGCGATTTCTCGTTCTCCTTTAGCCAATTCCTGTGCGCTGTTTTCCAGTTCGCTAATCATCTTGTTATATTCTTTGACCAGCACACCTATTTCATCGCGACTATTCCATTGAATAGGCTCATTCTTTTTAGTTAGATTTAATTGTCGCAGCTTTTCACTGATAATTGTGAGCGGTTTAGTTATGGAATTAGAGATAAAATAAGCCACTAAGGCGGCGCAAATCAACAAGAACACATAGGCATTCATCAAAGCCACAAGAAACGAAGATACATCTTCATAAATATTCTTTGATCTGGTGAAATACGGGATTCCTAAGTAGGCAATTGTTTTTCCTGCAAGATCTCTGATTGGCGCATAAGTAGCAAGGTAACCTAAAGAGCCGATGTTTTCTTCTTCAGTAGTCTGGGCTGCCTTTTCGCTTGACAACAAGAAGAAGGCATGCGGATTCATCTTTCTCGACACTAATCCATGATCGTAAATTGCTGGCTGTGAGGCGACAATTAGATCACCGTCTGGACTATATATATTCACGTCAATATCGTTCATTTCTGCCTGTCGAGTTATTTCAAAGTTTAGAGTGTTCCGGAAATTGTCATCGGAAAGAAGGAGAGTTGCTTGTTCGTGTTGCCGGAGAAAATATTCTATACTTGAATGAATGACTTTTTCTTTCCGTAATAGACGGTCAGAATAATTATTGTCATACTGCTTTTTTAAGAAGCTAATCGTCACCAGAGTAATAATAACGAAAGAAGCTACAGTTATGAGCAGTATGGAATAGTTAATTCGTGTTCTAAATGAAACGTAGAAGAAACTAAATCGCTCTTGGGTTACTTCCGACCGATTTAAAAGATTGAATAGGCCCAGAACTAATATTGCCATCAAAAAATAGAAAGTAAAAAGATAGGAAAAAGTGGCAATCGGTTCAAACAAACCTTCCTGATGTTCGGTAACAATCACCTTTGTGTCACTACCAAATTGATAGATGATATGTTCCCAATCACCCACATCAATATACTGATAAGGCAGTCCGCTGAAAACGAACGCCTTATTCCAAAAATAGGGATAAGGATATTCTCCATGCTGGCTGACCAATTGCTCGCGGTGGTAAATAGCATAGTTGTAACGCCGGTTGTTCGGCAGGTTCGACACATTGTTCCCCAACAGTAATTCAGGATAAACGTTTTGTCCGTAATAATTCTTGGGATTGAGTTGAATCACTAAAGTTCCAATCAATACGGTGTCCTCATAATAGGGGATGTATGAGAAATAGGAAAAGTTCTTGCTACTATCGGATGTGTAGAATAGACGGTCGGTACTGTCTGCTCCAAGTAAATTTGATGGAAGGAGATAATCAATTCTAGTAGTATCTGAGTTTCTGAGAAGAAGTCCAGATCGATTTTTGGCAAAAGCCATTATCTCATACTTATTAAGGTATCCCGAAAAGTACACAGAGTTTAAACGGTCCGTAATTTCCTTTTTAGGAGTAATTGGGTTGGCAAAGTAATTGCGCAGAAAAGTATCCTGTTCTAAACGGGTGTAAATATCATTGAACAAGAATTCTGCGATAAAGTCTCGCTCACTTACCAGTTTACTGGCGAAATATTTTCGATAGGTTCTTTCATGATGTTCATAAAAGTTCTCAATTAAATAGGCAGATAGCAGACTGTAAAGGGAAATGATAATCAACAGGTTCTTTACAGAATAGCCGGAACTTGATTCCATCAAACGATAAATCGCCAGAATATAAAATGTGCACCAAAGAGCAGTAAAAATGATTGCTTGCCAGTAGGAGGAATAAACCGCACTCAGTGCAAAGGCTATTCCACAGAAAATGATAACTCCAACAACAATGCCCCATCTTGTTTCTGAGGTTCGCAAAATGTGGATTAGATATTTAGAAATAATCAAATGCCCCATTAACAACAAAGAGAGGCTTAGTAAGCCTAACAAGCTAAATGGGCTAAGACTAAGGATGTTATATACCTCGAACGAAATAACCGAATCAATCACTAGTGACTTGAATATCCATAGCAATCCTGCGGTTAGCAGGAATATGGTGACTACAGAGGCAATTGCTTTAAGACTGCTCACCGGTTTGCGATTTTCCGAATCGGATCTGTAAAAAGCAGCAAACAACACCATCCAAATCAAAATTGAACTGTTAATGAAGAGATCGCCGAGCGACTTAGAAAATACAGATGAGGCGTAGTGTTTCGGTTGAAATAACTCCAAGTGATAAAACTCAGAAGGCTGGCCCAAAATCAGCAAAACCGCGCGAATCACTCCCGCTGAAATAAAGAGATAGATAAATCCACGGGCAAAGCCCTTCTTGTGTACAATCCGTACTGCGAAATAATGAATATAGTAAAACGCAATAATTAAAAGCATCACCTGCGCCAAAAGCAAAGCGAAGTTTATTTGAGTACCATCCTTATGCTCTAAACGGTAGATGTAAAATAGTATATCACTATGTTGGTTGTAAATTGGAACCGAACCCGGTAATTTTTGCACACTCAATTCAATATCTTCTGTCAGTTTGAGCGGAGCAGAAAATGCATTTTTCAAAAAGTGGTTTTCAAAGGGATATTGCCATTTGATGGGTGCTGCCCCAATCATTACTTTCCCTGACTTTTGAACCGTATGCTTTATCACTACATACCATCCATTTTTTAACTTTAAGAATGAAGTTCCATTGGGGAGTGCGCCGGGTGAGGAGGGTAGGAATGTGTGATGATCTGTCCAAAAGAGTAGCGAATCAAAATGATAATAAAATATTGCGATACCCTGGTTCTCAGCCAATTGGAGCGCTTGACTTTCTGTATTGAACTTTTCTAAATCTTTATAGAGTGTGTCGTTCTGGCTCAGATTATTAAAACTGTTCTCAATCTCACTGACTCTTTGTTGAATTTCTTCAGACGCACTACGTAAATTGTTGGGCGATGGTTTTAATATCACTATTACTACTGCCGTGAGTAGCAATACAGGTAGCACAAGCTTTTTTATGTCAGATATGTAGTTCAAAGGCAATAGGCGGCAATTTAACAGTAAAGAATTATAGTGTCAAATGCTTAAGTGTTCAGCTAAATAAGAATTGAAGTTTTTAAATTTTAAGGGTAACAACAACTAATCTCGATATACTGTAAGTTGCGGTGTGCTGCCACCCATATCTACTAAATATTGCAACAAAGTACACTTAGAGTATGATTCCAGATTAAATATTTGTTTCTTCGCCATTCAGGTTGATTGCTATGCCATTAAAGCTACTATTTGTTTGTTATGCGAGTATTTGTCGTTCTCCGATGGCAGCAGGGCTGATGAGGCATAATGCTAAAATTTATAACCTAGATTGGGAGATTAAAGCCGCAGGAGTCAGTGCGGAATATAAGGACAGCCACCCACATCCGAGTGCCGTAAAATGTATGAGGAAGCATGGAGTTGATATAACTACTTTTTCCTCTACACTTCTCACCCGCGAGGACATTCTTAAGTACGATATAATCTATGCTATGGATGGAGTTATATATGCTTCCATATACCTTCATACCCATACTCCTGAAGAAAAGAAAAAAATAAAGTTAATGATGAGTGAGGTATATCCAGACCGGGATGTAGATATTTTTGATCCATACCACGGAGGAGAATCCGGATATAGCTATGTATATGAGATGATAGACCAGGCGACAGATAAAATTATTGAACATTATAAAGACAAGACTGCTCTTTAAAATAACTCCTCTATTTAGGTCGTGACCAAACAACAGCGGATAGAATTTATTGTACAACAATTAGAGCAACTATATCCACAACCCGAGATACCCTTAAACCATCGCGATGCTTACACTTTGTTGATTGCGGTATTGCTTTCAGCACAATGCACTGATAAGCGAGTTAATCTTGTTACTCCTCATCTTTTCATAAAAGCGAACACCCCTCAACAGATGGTGAAACTTTCTGCTAAAGAAATCGAAGATATTATCCGGCCCTGTGGCTTAGCTCCCGCAAAATCAAAGGCCATATTTCGATTGTCCGAAATTCTGATAGAAAAGCATAAAGGGATGGTGCCGGACACCTTTGAGGAATTGGAATTTCTACCTGGAGTAGGGCATAAAACAGCTTCGGTTATCATGACGCAGGTATTTGGCAAGCCCGCCTTTCCGGTAGATACTCATATTCGTCGCCTCATGCATCGGTGGAAGCTAAGTAATGGGAAAAGTGTGGGACAGACAGAGAAAGATGCAAAGAGATTATTCCCTCAAAACCTCTGGAACAAATTACATCTGCAAATAATTTATTTTGGAAGGGAATACTGCCCCGCACGTGGCCATGACTTGCAGAAATGTCCCATTTGCAGTAAACTCTAATTGATAGAAATGGCAATGAAAATGAATCAGGCGCTGAGCCCATGGAAAAAACTTTCCAGCGAGATTAAGTACGAAAACTTATGGATTAGACTAATAGAAGATCAGGTGATTAATCCGGCGGGCAATCCGGGTATATATGGAGTGGTACATTATAAAATGTGTGCCATAGCGGTGATCCCTTTGGATAAAAATAATAACATCTGGATAGTAGGCCAATACAGATACCCTTTACAAAGCTACGAATGGGAAATAGTCGAAGGAGGATGCCATGATGGCGAAATGCCATTGGAAACCGCTAAGAGAGAACTGGCGGAGGAAGCTGGAATTAGCGCTGGGCGCTTTGAAATGATTTTAGAGATGCAACTTTCAAACTCTTGTACAGATGAACTTTCCTATACCTATATAGCCCGAGATTTGGTGCCCGTGGAGGCTAACCCTGAAGAAGATGAACAATTTGAAATCAAGAAACTGCCTTTTGAAGAAGTATATCAAATGGTTTTGCGTGGAGAAATACGTGATGCGCTGTCAATTGCCAGTATTCTAAGGGCAAAAATATTACTCGACGAGGGTAAAATATAATCTGGATTACACCAGTTCGCTTAGCTTGAACGTCTGGTCTTCGCGAACGCCCCTTTCTGTTTCTTTAATACTGCAACATTCTATCGAACGGTCGTGTTCAAAAAAGAGATAGTAATTGTTGCTTGCTGCATTTTGCAGAAATGCTTTCTTTTCGTCTAAAGTTAACAACGGTCGTGTGTCATACGCCATCACATAAGGAATTGGTAGGTGAGCCATGCTGGGCAAAAGGTCAGCGCAATAGACAATGGTTTTATCTCCGATGTTAATGTGTGGAATAAACATTGATTCGGTATGGCCATTAACTGTTTTCAATGCAATGGAGGGATGTACTTCTCGACTGTCGTCCAAAACAAATTTTAATTGTCCGCTCTTCTGAATAGGCAGGATATTTTCTTTCAGAAACGAAGCTTTTTCGCGAGCGTTGGGCTGTGTAGCCCACTGCCAGTGTTTTTCGTTGCTCCAATAAGTAGCATTTTTGAAGGCAGGATATAATTTGCCTTCGCTGTTTTTTTCTATAGCTCCTCCGCAATGATCAAAATGAAGATGAGAAAGAATCACGTCGGTCACATCATCTTTGCTAAAACCTGCTTGCTTCAACGACTTCTCCAAATTGGCATCTCCATGAGGTTTATAATGGCTGAAGAATTTATCTTCTTGTTTGTCGCCCAGCCCACAATCAATCAAAATTAATTGCTTGCCATCTTCAATCAGAAGGCAGCGCAAAGCCCAAGTACATAAATTTCTATCGTCCGGTGGGTTCAGTTTTTGCCACATAGTTTTGGGAACCACACCAAACATGGCGCCACCGTCTAACTTAAAAAATCCTGTTTCAATAACATGCAGTTTCATCTTTCTATTTCTTTTTCAGCGACTTTTTCAGTTCTAGCATTTTCAAAGCAGCGATAGCACATTCCACCCCTTTGTTTCCATACTTACCACCAGAGCGATCTTTAGCTTGCTGCAAGGTATTGGGTGTCAATAATCCAAGAATAAAGGGCGCCCGTGTTTTAAGTCCCAGTTGCATTAGTCCATCCGATACTGCATGATTGATGTACACATCGTGGCTAGTAGCCCCTTTAATGACACAACCTAAACAAATCACCGCATCGGCTTTCTTCTTGTCATAAACCCATAAAGCAGCCAAAAGGCAATTCATATGCTCCTGGAACCGGATGGATAAAAATATTATCCTCCAACACACCGTGCTTCTTTAAAGTTTGGACACAACCCTTCTTTAAATTTGCCGTAATCTCTTCATGATATTCGGATATTACTATGGCAATCCGATATTCTGAGTCGGCGCTTATACCGGTTGTTTTATGTTGCGATAAATTTTTATTCTTTGAAGACATGAGTTCTAAATGATAACTAAAAAATGATGTGCTTTAATGAACCCGGCAATCAATCCATCGGCCGACTTCTATTTTTTTATCGTATTAATATACTGTATCACAGACTCAACCTGCACATCTGTTAAATCCTTATACCCAGGCATGGCATTTCTGCCCTGGCGAATCACCACTCTTTTCTCATCATCCGTCAGCGTAGTCAGCGACAAATCCTTCGAGCCACTTCCTCCCATCTTGCCGTCTGCACCGTGACACTTCACACAACTCTTACCGTAAATAAACTGTCCCTCTGCAATAGGATCGCCGGCAAATGTGGTGGTGTCCATCTTCCCTCCGGTTTTGCCCTTTTTATTCATTTCTGCCAAGCCGTAGGCTGCTAGAACTAAAAACACTGCCGAGATGGCCAATACTTTATTCCCCTTTTTAAAACCAATCACCGCCAGCGGGATAGCAGCAAACACGCAAATCAATTTAATAATCAAGAGGTTATTAAACAAAGCTCCTGAAAACATCAACCAACCTCCTGAAATCAGAAAGGTGGTGCTGATAACTATCTCGACAAGTCTGGTCTTTTGTGAATAGGAAGCAAGCAGTTCCTTTTTGTTGAACAACAAAAGAATGAGCTTCGTCATATAGTGCAATAAAAACAGGGTGACGACTATTCGGTGTATTAAAAGTATAGTGGTGTACATAATTTCATTTTTTGTGAACCTCAAAAATAGAATTAAATCAGTGCAGATGGTCATAAACCGCTGCCCGATATCGTTGGGAGTGAAATATTCTGCCATCGGTGAGGCTTTGACAAAAATGCGATGTGTTACAACTTCAATACATAGTGTTCGGACTTAATTTTCTCCGTGTTGGATCCCCCACTTTTATCGCACAAAGCCTAAAGCTGATGTTCTTCATGTACAAACTTCTCTTTCTTATTTTGTTTTTCTCCGGTACAGTCCTGAATTTAGATTCTAAAGTCAAGACTGCGGCATTCCTGATCATGACTTTGGTTCGTAAAGTCATGACCGAAGCCCATAAAGTCATGACTTTGGACTTCAAAGTCATGCTTGAGTCAGTAGACCTCTTTCCAAAATCAAATAGGCTTAGTTAGTAAGTTAGCAATAGCCGCGATTAGGTTGAGCCGCAATTTGAACCTTCTTCTTCTGTTTCGATATTTTTCAGCCAGTATTCTGAATATTTTGAGTTTTCGGATGATATTCGATAGCCACCCTGCTGGAGGATATCCGTTGGTTTCTTTGTTTATCTGTTTTGGTAAGCGGATTTTCTTGCTTCTTTTCTTTGGTATTTCGGTATTGGGATGTGCCTTTTGTAATCCTTGGTATCCGGTATCTACTTCTGCGGTTATGGTGGGATGGATGGGTGTTTGGCTTTGTTTATACAGCTTGTAATCATGCTTGCGTCCATTTCCCACTTCGGTGCAAACAATCTGTCGGGTATTTTGGTCTGCTATTATCTGTGATTTTAAGGTGTGTCTTTTCTTTTTACCTGAGTAATAACGCCGCTGTTTTTTAGGTCGCTCAATAGGGGTTTCCGTCACATCTATCAGACTAGCTCAAACTTATTTTCGTCAGGTAAGTACCTTTTTTGCCGGGCAAATGAAACCAGGATCGTTGATGAGCTTATGCTCCGTATCCATAATTATTTTGCAAACCGCCGATTCACTAATGTCATAGGTAACGCCAATATGGAACATCGTTCGATACTCCCTGTAATACATCAGGAGCATCAAAACCTTGTCCTCTAAACTTAATTTGGAAGCCACTCCACGGCTTGGGTGCTTTCTTGCTTTTGCATTTGCCTCTTCTAGAGCCTGCACCATCAGATGAAACACCTCTCAGGTGACTCCTGTACTACGTTTAAACTGTGCCTTTGGCTGTTTTTGAATAATTGTCCATCATGAAGCAAAGAAATTATTAAACTTCTGTTTTTCCACAATTCAATCAACAGAACACATAGTCTAGTGTACTTATTTTTAGAATAAACCCATTTTGGAAAGAAGTCTAGTGTAAGTCATGACCGCAGCCTCAAAAGTCATGCTCGTATTTGCCCCAAAAGCGGGCGAAAATATACATTATCCATTTTTTAATGAAAAAATAATAGACCTCTTTCCAAAATCAAATAGGCTTAGTTAGTAAGTTAGCAATAGCCGCGATTAGGTTGAGCCGCAATTTGAACCTTCTTCTTCTGTTTCGATATTTTTCAGCCAGTATTCTGAATATTTTGAGTTTTCGGATGATATTCTCGATAGCCACCCTGCTGGAGGATATCCGTTGGTTTCTTTGTTTATCTGTTTTGGTAAGCGGATTTTTCTTGCTTCTTTTCTTTGGTATTTCGGTATTGGGATGTGCCTTTTGTAATCCTTGGTATCCGGTATCTACTTCTGCGGTTATGGTGGGATGGATGGGTGTTTGGCTTTGTTTATACAACTTGTAGTCATGCTTGCGTCCATTTCCTACTTCAGTGCAGACAATCTGTCGGGTATTTTGGTCTGCTATTATCTGTGATTTTAAGGTGTGTCTTTTCTTTTTACCTGAGTAATAACGCCGCTGTTTTTTTTAGGTCGCTCAATAGGGGTTTCCGTCACATCTATCCAGACTAGCTCAAACTTATTTTCCGGACGGGTAAGTACCTTTTTGCCAAGGCAAATGAAACCGGGGATCGTTGATGAGCTTATGCTCCGTATCCATAATTATTTTGCAAACCGCCGATTCACTAATGTCATAGGTAACGCCAATATGGAACATCGTTCGATACTCCCTGTAATACATCAGGAGCATCAAAACCTTGTCCTCTAAACTTAATTTGGAAGCCACTCCACGGCTTGGGTGCTTTCTTGCTTTTGCATTTGCCTCTTCTAGAGCCTGCACCATCAGATGAAACACCTCTCGGGTGACTCCTGTACTACGTTTAAACTGTGCCTTTGGCTGTTTTTGAATAATTGCCCATCGCATGAAGCAAAGAAATTATCAAACTTCTGTTTTTCCACAATTCAATCAACAGAACACATAGTCTAGTGTACTTATTTTTAGAATAAACCCATTTTGGAAAGAAGTCTAATAAAATACCCCACAAAAAGATAATTATGGACAAAAGTGAAATTTCAAGCACCATCTCTATTTCTAACAGTCAGGCCAATTCCATCAATATCCGACCGCAATCCATCAACTCCGATTAGAGCAAACACCACCCAACTGGGCTAAGGCTATTATGTTAATTCAGGCAAAATCAATTGTACCCAACCCTGAATCCGCTCTTCGGTCTGGTCACTTTGGTTGTCGTCATCAATACATAATCCAATGAATTGGTCGCCGCGCTGGGCTTTGGAGTAGTCGTGTTCATAACCGGCAATTGGCCAAAGACCGACGACTGTTCCTTTATTTTTCTCCACTATTTCAGAAAATACCCCGAGTGCATCGCAGAAATAGGAGGCATAACCGTACTGATCGCCCAAGCCAAAAAAAGCAATTTTCTTACCGCTAAAATCTATCTGCTGCAATTCAGGAATGTATTCCTCCCAGTCACCTTGCAACTCGCCGTCATACCAAGTGGGCATGCCAAGAATAAGGAAGTCAAAAGATTCCATATCCTCCTTTTTCTTATGATATATTTCGTGGAGTTCAATACGATCAGGACCTAAAGTGGCTTCCAGTTTTTCTTTAATTATTTTGGCTACTCGTTCTGTGTTGCCTGTATCTGTTCCGTAGAATAATCCGATTTTCATTTCAATGAGTATTTAGTAGGTAGTAGTAGGTATTTAGTCCTTAAGCAGGGAGGATATTGGGTTGTTTACTTAGCAGGAGATACTTAATACTAATGTCTATTTGTGAGAGGATTTCCCTTTTTTCTTACCATCCTGCTTTTCTGCGGTTTTGGGTTTCAGCACGTCGAACAGTTTTTCATTTTGTATCACCTCCACTGCTTTTGAATAAACATTGTTTACGGAAGAATTGATGACGCGCCACCACATGCCGGTATCGAACATATTCCTGCCTATGGTAGCCTTCAAACGAGTCTTGATAAGAAGTTCTGAACGATTAAAATCTTTTTCCAGATGGAAAGTTTTGTCTTCCTGCGCCATCGAGAAATAGTCCTTGAAGTTTATGGGATTCATTCCTACTTTCAGTTTAAGAAGGCTATCTTTTACTGCTAGGGCAAAGTACTGATTAAGTACCTGTGCATCGGCCTCAAAGCGATTGTAGAAGGAATCTGCATTGGGATATAAACGGGAAAGAGTCTCTCGGTTGCGATCCACATACTCCAAACAGAATTTGTTTTCAATACCCTTTCTTAAAAGTAGATTGAACAGCGGAGAATTCATGGACGTATCAAGAGGCACTCCGAAATCTGGCTTTACACCTCCGCCGCCATAGACCGTTCTGCCATTTAGAGTCGTATAGCGAAGCGTGTCTGCATATTTGAAAGTGTCTGTGCCGAAAAGCTCACCAGATTCCAAACGCTCTTTAAAATCATCGCGGTATTGCTTATTGCCGTTTCCGTAGGGCTTTTGAATACATCTGCCACTTGGCGTATAATAATGAGCAGTGGTGAGTTTCACCTGAGAACCATCATTAAGTGTAAACGGCTTTTGTACCAATCCCTTTCCGAATGTTCTTCTTCCAACCAATAATCCCCGATCATTGTCCTGAATACATCCTGAAAGGATCTCTGCCGCCGAAGCCGAACTTTCATCAATCATCATCACGATTCTCCCCTGCTGAAACATGCCGCGACCGTTAGATTTGTATGGATAATAAGGAGAGTGCAAGCCCTGAGTATAAACAATCAACTGTGTGTCGCCAAGGAATTGGTTACACATGTCAACTGCAGTATAAAGGTAGCCTCCCACGTTTCCCTGCAAATCGAAGATTAGATCTTTCATTCCTTGAGCTCTTAGTTTTTCAACCGACTGCAAAAACTCTTGCAAGGTCGTAGCACCAAACCTTTCTAAACGAATATATCCAATGCCCGGTGCAGCCATATATGCCGCCGTAATGCTGAAAATCGGAATTTTGTCGCGTGTGATGGTGAAGTCAAGCAGTCCATTTTCTCCACTGCGCATAACGCCTATCTTTACCTTGGTTCCTTTGGCCCCGCGAAGATTTTTCACAACTCGTTCATTATCCAGCTTAGTACCTGCCAAAATGGTGTCGTTTGCTTTGATGATTTTGTCACCGGCGCGCAAGCCAACCTTTTCGGACGGACCGCTTGGGATAACTTCTAAAATCATGATAGTATCTTTAAGTATCTGGAAGCTAATGCCGATGCCTTCAAAATTGCCCACCAGTTGTTCTTCCGATTTCTTTACGTCCTTAGCCGGAACATACGAGGAGTGAGGGTCCAAGTCTTCCAATACCTTGAGGATCGCGTCTTCTGTTAGCTTTTCATCGTTTACGGTATCGGTATAATATCCTTTTATAAGCGTCATGACTTCCGCAAACTTCATGGATTGGTCATACCTTCTGCCACTATCCTGAGCAAAAGATACCTGTGCACAAATACATAAAAGAGAAAATAGAAACAACTTTTTTATCTGATTCATTCTGTTAGTTATATAGAGACTATTTGGATTAAGCGGGCGAAAATAATAAAATAGAGGGCGGATTAGTAGCTACATCAAATCTACATAGCTTCTCTTCATCTTTGCGCCGTGTTGAAATTCGGTTTATTTTGATGCCTCAATAAGCGAGATATATAATGGAGTACAAATTCAGTGAAATTGAGGTAAAGTGGAAGGGGGTCTGGGAAAAGAACGGACTTTATAAAGTAACAGAAGATTCTTCGAAGCCTAAGTTTTATGTGCTGGATATGTTTCCTTATCCCAGCGGTTCGGGTTTACATGTCGGCCATCCTCTTGGTTATGTAGCCAGCGATATTTATGCAAGGTATAAACGCATGAAAGGATTCAATGTATTGCATCCGATGGGATATGATGCTTTTGGAATCCCTGCCGAACAATATGCAATCGAGACCGGTACACATCCGGCGGTTACTACGGAGAAAGCTGTTAAGCGTTACCGGGAACAGTTGGATAAAATCGGATTTAGTTTTGACTGGAGTCGTGAAGTAAAGACCTGCGACCCGAGTTATTACAAATGGACACAATGGATATTCCTGAAGTTGTTCAATAGTTGGTACAACCGTGAAAAGGATAAAGCAGAAGCTATTGAAAGTTTGATTGAGAAGTTCACGGTTGAGGGTTCACAGTTCACCACAGAAGGAAAGGAAAAAAAATGGGATGAATTAAGCGAATCTGAACAGCAAAAGGTGCTGATGGGCTATCGTCTTGCTTATATTTCTTATGCCGAAGTGAACTGGTGTGCGGCGCTTGGGACGGTGCTAGCCAACGATGAGGTTAAAGACGGCAAGAGCGAACGTGGTGGCCATCCTGTAGAACGAAAAAAGATGCGCCAATGGTTTCTCCGCATCACTGAATATTCAGACAGATTGTTAGAAGGATTAGAAAATCTGGATTGGACCGAAAGCATGAAGGACATGCAAAGGAATTGGATTGGCCGCTCTGAAGGGGCACTGGTGAATTTTCACCTTTCCCAAACGACGATTAATCGGGATAAAAAGATGGCTGCTAAAGTCCCTCCTTCGGAGGGATTTAGGGAGACACTTACTGTCTTCACTACTCGCCCCGATACCATCTTCGGTGCTACTTTTATGGTCATTGCGCCAGAACATGATTTAGTGGATGTTCTAACTACTAAAGAACAAAAAACAGAAATAGACGAATACATTACGTACGTAAAAAGCCGTAGCGATGTAGATCGTCAGCAAGAGAAGAAAGTGACGGGTGCCTTTACCGGTTCTTATGCTATAAATCCATTTACTGAAAAGCCAATTCCTATATATATTGCTGAATACGTATTGGCAGGTTATGGTACCGGTGCTATTATGGCTGTTCCTGCTGATGACGAGCGCGACCGGAAGTTTGCCGAGAAGTTTGACCTGCCTATTATAGATGTCGTTGATCGAAGCATGTATCCTAATGCTAAAATGGAGGATAAACTTGGTAAGCTAATTAACTCTGGTATACTGAATGGAATGGAGGTGAAGGAGGCTATCCAGTCTATCATATCAGAAATTGAAAGACGCGGAATAGGAGAGAAGAAGGTCAATTATAAGCAACGAGATGCCAGTTTCAGTAGGCAGCGCTATTGGGGAGAACCTTTCCCGATAAAATACACCACCTCCCCTAACCCCTCCGAAGGAGGGGAAAATAAACAGCCGAGATATCACACGGCTGACGGTCAAACTTGGGAGCATAATCTGGAATTAGCCAAGGAAAACAGGAAGAATCCTACCGAGGCAGAGCAAATTATTTGGGATAGATTAAAGAACAAACAAACCGGATATAAATTCCGAAGGCAGTGGACCGGTATATTCCAGATTTTGTTTGTCTGCAAAAAGGCTTAATCGTTGAGATTGATGGCGGGATTCATTTGAAACAACAAGAAGATGATAAACTTCGAACTGAAGACTTAGAAACACTTGGCTATACAGTGATTAGATTTGAAAATAAAGAAGTTATAGGTGATGTAGACAGTGTTATTAAAAAGGTACAATCAACTCTAAACTCTTTGCCGGAAAGACAACATGATGAAGATGAGGCGGCTGCTAAAGTCCCTCCTTCGGAGGGGTTTAGGGAGGTGATAGAGATTCCAATACCCCTCGACGAAAACCAGCTGCCCTTAATCCTCCCCGATGTCACCTCCTTCAAACCCACCGGCGATGGTCGCGCGCCGTTGGCCAACAACGCCGACTGGGTGAAGAACCATTACGAAACTGACATCATGCCCGGATATGCAGGCAGTAGTTGGTACTTCTTGCGCTACATGGATCCGAAGAATGATCAGGAGTTTGCGTCTAAAGAAAATATAGATTATTGGCAGAATGTGGATGTGTACTTCGGTGGTGCAGAACATGCCGTAGGCCATTTGCTCTATGCCCGTATGTGGCACAAGTTTCTATATGACTTAGGTTATGTAAAAACTGATGAACCTTTTAAGAAGTTGGTGAATCAGGGGATGATACAGGGAAGGAGCGATTTTGTTTATAGGATGAATTATTCGTACACGGAAACTCGGTTGGAAGGTGAGAATACAATGGGGATTGACCTTCCTGTAATTTACGTTTCTAAGGAATATTATGACAAAAATAAATCAGGAACATTTGATACTTTAGATACTGAAAAATTTAATATAGCAATAAGTGAAGCTAAAGCCCTTTCTGAAAAGTTAGGATTTTCCGCATCCGGTCTAAAAGTAAATTCTAATTCTATTTCTCCTATTAATGTAGAAATAGAATTAGTTGCATTTGGGGAGAAACAAGAAAGGGAACTAATATTAGAGGAGTTTGTCAAACATTCGCGCTTAGGAAAGAATGCGATATTGGTTCTTAATGATCGCGGAAAATATATCTGTGGAGAGGACCCCGAAAAAATGTCCAAGTCCAAATACAACGTCATCAACCCCGACGATGTAATCGAGAAACACGGTGCTGACTGCTTCCGAATGTTTGAGATGTTCTTAGGGCCTATTGAACAATCCAAGCCTTGGGACGACAAGGGTATTAGTGGAGTATCTAACTTCCTCAAAAAGTTTTGGAGATTATATGAACCCCTAATCGAAGGTGCTGGCTCCCCCTCTCCTTCAGAGAAGGGACCGGAGGCTGAGGTTGCTGAACTAAAAGTTCTCCACAAAACCCTCAAAAAGATTGCTGACGATATCGAACGATTGAACTTCAACACCTGCATCTCCGCATTTATGATTGCCGCCAATGAATTGTCTGCCATGAATTGCCACAAGCGAGATATTCTCGAACTTTTATTGATCGCGCTTGCCCCATTTGCCCCATTCACTACTGAAGAACTATGGGAAAGATTGGGACACAAAGAAAGTATCCATCTCGCCTCTTATCCGAAGATTGAAGAAAAATATCTGGTAGAAGACAGCCACACCTACGGTGTTTCGGTGAACGGAAAGGTACGTGCTGAAATCAGCCTCTCCTTAGATATTACACCTCAAGAAGCAGAACATCAGGTGTTAGCCTTAGATGCAATCAAGAAATGGACGAACGGCAATCCTCCTAAGAAATTCATCTTCGTCAAGGGCAGGATTATCAACGTGGTTGTTTAAATCAAGCCCTTTAACGGAATTCCATTTAGACGATTATCGGGCTATACTACCGCCATTACTTCTGCGGTCATGACGCAAAGCCCGGTGGCCATGACGACGCTCTCCTTTGTAGCTTCGCAATTTGCGATGATCTCTAGCTTCTCCCTGCCCATGTCCGTTACGATGGTTATGGCGGATATCTTTTTGGTCGTGGCGAACCTGACCACGGTCATGGCGCATTTCCCGATGCTGTGCAGGAAGATCGTGCGGACGAGGCTGAGCCATTAAAGTACCTATGCTCAATAGTAGAAACGCAATGCTGAAAACGATTTGCTTTTTCATGGTTATTAATTTTGAAGGTAGGACAGAGGATGAAATGCAAAGTTTAATGTAAAGGACGTTCTTATACTCCTTTAACAATCTCTTCCACCACAGAGGGATCGAGCAGAGTCGTAGTATCTCCAAAATCAGTAGTGTTTCCTTCGGCAATCTTTCGGAGAATCCGGCGCATGATTTTACCGCTGCGGGTTTTGGGCAGGCCTTTCACTATTTGTATTTTGTCGGGCCGTGCAAAAGGGCCGATTATCTTGCTGACGTGATTTCTAATCTCCATTTGAAAGGACTCAAAATCTTTAACCCGTACATCACGATTACAAATTACGAAGGCATAAATGCCCTGCCCCTTGATGTCATGCGGATAGCCCACTACAGCACTTTCCACTACCAGACCATGTTCATCAATGGCATCTTCTACCTCGCCGGTACCGATACGATGGCCGGAAACATTAATTACATCATCCACCCGGCCGGTGATTCGATAATATCCATCGTCGTCTCTTCGACAACCATCACCGGTAAAGTAATAACCTTTGTAAGTGCTGAAATATGTTTGCCGAAAGCGCTCGTGGTCGCCAAAAACAGTTCGTGCCATTCCGGGCCAAGGGAACTTGATACAGAGGTTACCTTCCACACTGTTACCGATAATTTCTTCTCCCAACTCATCCATCAACACCGGTTGAATACCGGGCAGCGGAAGCGTTGCATAAGTTGGCTTTAGCCGAGTAACGGTTGCAATCGGTGAAATCAGTGCACCACCGGTTTCGGTTTGCCACCAAGTATCTACAATAGGACAATTCTTTTTACCCACATTTTCGTGATACCATTGCCAAGCTTCTTCGTTGATCGGCTCTCCAACCGTGCCCAAAACCCGAAGTGAGGAAAGATTTTTGTTCTTGAATATCTCTTCGCCTTTCGCCTGTAGAGAGCGAATGGCAGTAGGAGCGATATAAAAAATATTAACCCAATGCTTGTCCACCAATTCCCAGAACCTTCCGTGGTCAGGATAGTTAGGAACCCCTTCAAACATAATAGTCGTAGCGCCATTCAACAAGGGGCCATAGATAAGATAGGTATGTCCCGTTACCCAGCCAATATCAGCAGTACAGCAAAACACTTCTCCATCTTGATAGTTGAATATGTTCTCGAAGGTATAAGCAGCATAAACCATATAGCCGGCGGTGGTATGGAGCATCCCTTTAGGCTTGCCGGTAGAGCCGGATGTATAAAGAATAAAGAGTGGGTCTTCGGCACTCATCGTTTCTGCTGCATGAAAAGAAGAAACCCCCTGAATCAAATCATGCCACCAGATATCGCGCCCCTCTTTCATTTTCACGGACGATTGGCGATGGTTAAAGACAATACAATTTTTGATAGAAGGAGTCTCGGACAAAGCCTCATCCACTATTTTTTTTAGTTCAATCTTCTTTTCACCCCTAAATACTGCATCGGCGGTAATCACCAAACTACATTGAGAATCATTGATTCGGTCTATTAGGGAATTGGCAGAAAAGCCTGCGAATACGACAGAATGAATAGCCCCGATGCGTGCGCATGCTAACATCGCCACCGCAGCTTCAGGAATCATGGGCATATAAATACACACCCGGTCACCTTTGTTTACCTTTAGGTTCTTTAGAACATTGGCAAAACGACAAACTTCTATATGGAGCTGTTTATAGGTTAGCGTCCGATATGGCTCGTTAGGGTCGTTGGGCTCCCAGATGATAGCGGTTTGGTTTCCTCTTGATGTCAGATGACGATCTAAGCAGTTTTCGGAAAGATTTAACTCAGCGCCCTCAAACCACTTGATGCTAGGTTCGGTGAAATTCCAGTCGAGAACTTTATTCCATTTCTTTTTCCAAAAGAAATCTTCCGCCACTTCACCCCAAAACTCTTCAGGGTGTTCCACACTTTTTCGATAATCATTTAGATAGGCTTCGAACGATTGGATTTGAGTCATACTCTTTCTAACCAATTTTAGAATCGTTTCTACTCATTAGTTTTTCAAGCATTTGCATCTGTTTTTTTTGAATCTCAAATAGATTTTTCATGTTCAATTGGAGATTCTTGATTTCCAATTCTGCCTTCAGATTTATTAAGTAGTCGTTTTGTGCACGTTTTCGGTCCTTATCTTCTTTCCTATTTTGACTCATCATGATAATGGGAGCCTGAATAGCTGCCAAACACGACAAGATTAGATTTAGAAGAATAAATGGATAGGGGTCGAAAGCTGTCTGGGCTAATAAGTAAACATTGATCAGAATCCAAGTAGTGAGTAATCCGAAGAAAGTAATAATAAAAGTCCAACTGCCTCCAAACTCTGCAACTTTATCAGCAAGACTTTCGCCGAAAGAAACTTCCTTATCCTGAGAGGTATTCAAAATCAGTGTTAACAGCTCATCATCACTAATATTCTCCGTAAAGAATTCGTTGATCTTCGTGATATCTCCTTCACTGGTTTCAATTAATTCGCGGAGTCTTTGCCGTCTTGATTTAGACATAATGGAGTAGAATTATTTTACAAATCTTTTTTAGAAAAGGCTAGAGGCAATAAATCTTTAATGGATTTCACACAGTAGATTTCGCCCTGTTCCCCCATCATCAGGACTTCAATATCTTATTCAAATCTCGTTTCATATTCAAAGATTCTTTGACGGCAAATACCACAAGGTGCTACCGGATGGTCAACAAGGTGAGTGCCGCTCTTTGCCGTAATCGCTATCTGCTTCATTCCCACTCCGGGATAAAGTGCAGCAGCCACACTCAAGGCTGTTCCTTCGGCACAAATACCTGCCGGATAAGAGGCGTTTTCCTGATTAGTGCCTGTAACTATTTTCCCATTTTCGAGCAAGATAGCAGCAGCCACTTTATAGTTTGAATAGGGAGAATAGGAATGAGGCAGCGCTTCTACTGCTGATTTTAATAAATCTTGGTCTTGTTCTGAAAGTTCACTGATGGTTTTATAAGTCTTGATCGTAAGTTTAATTTCCTTTTCCTGCATATCGTCCAAAACTAATTTTTTCTTTAATCAGCGCGGAATTTTGAATAGCTTCTTCGCCTTTTCTTCCGCTTCTTTTTTTGCTTTACCCAGTGCATCGTTTTTCGCTTTATCTATCGCTTCCTTTGCTTTTCGTTCGGCTTCGACTTTTTGTTTTTGCAATTCATCTTCCGCCTTTGCCTTCAACTCATCGGCTTTTTGTTTGACTTGTTCTTCGGCTTGCTTTTTCAAATCTCCGGCAGCATCTTTCACCATATCACCGGTGCTTTTGCCACCGCTAAGCATCTTCGTCAGTTTCACCTGAGGCTTCGCCATCGTTCCGGTTATCTTAAACAGAAAACCCAACGTTTCGGGAAGCGACGCTTTCAAGCCGGGAATTTGCGAAAGATAATTTTGAGCTACAGCGCCTGCTTGTCCCAATTCCTTGGTAGGAACATCCAGACGCATGTCGTAGTTAATACTTTGGTCAAAGCCGTTCGTTCCTTCCAGGTGCATATTGTAACCGTTGCCAAACTTTAAATCTGTCGGCTTCACGTTCACCTTTCCGTCGTTGAATTTCAAACTCGTTACTGCATTTTTTAACTCCAAATTTTGAAGCGCAGGTATCTTGCCGATTTTTGAAATCTCAGAAAGAGCCGGCATACCGGTAATCTTCGCATAAGGGATTTCGACTGTTCCTTCTCCATTCAGCGACTGATAATCCACGTCCATGTTCTGATCCAATTTTCCACTGCCCTTCAAATTACTGGAGAAATTACCCTCGATATGTTTCATAACCGGGGCCATTTTGCCCGACATCCCCACGTTTTGATAAGTCTTTTGAATGTCAAAATTCTTCACGTCATAATTAAAAGTCACCTCTGGATGGCTCATGTTTTTGGTTTTATATTGAGCAGAGATAGTAGCGTTGCCTCCCAGTAAATTCGCAAAAAGGTCGTTCAGGTAGATGGTTTCATCTTTAATCACTACCTGTCCTTTCACATTCTCTAACACCAGTTTTTCATACAGAATTTTTCCAAAACTGGAGTTAGCTGTAAAATCAATATTCTTCGGCACCTGGAAATATTGTGTAGTCGCAGCATTTGTGCTGCTACCCGCTGTCTTATCTTTTTGCAGCCATTCATTCGCATCGAAATTGGCAGAACGAAGAGTGATGGTTCCTGATAAATCTCCTTTCCCGAAGGAATAGGCCATAAAATTATCGAGCGTTCCCGTTGCATTAAAATCGCTTTTGCCCAATACGGCGCTGAAACTATTGAGCGTAATGTTTCTTGGATTGAAGGTCATCTGCATATCCGGAATACGCACCGGCATGGGGGTTTCCTTGCTGTCATACACCAAGTTGGCGATTTTCAGATTTCCTGCTGCGCGGATGGCTTCGTAGTTCTTGTTGTCTAAATCGCTCTTCTTTCCCTTGAAATCCAGATTTAGATTCATCAAGCCCGAAATACTTTTGAGTCCCTCCATAGGATACAATTTTGGGACATTGCTCAGGTTCACCTTGCCGGTGATGTTAGCTGCTACATCGGGATTACTCATCGGTGTTTTGATAAATACCTTTCCGTCTATCGGGTCTGTGCCTGCCTCCAAATGAAGTTTGGAAATATCTATCGTGATTAGGTCTAAACTACCCTGTGGTTTAACGATGTTACTCGCTATGAATATGTTCTTTACCGGTACCGGTAGGTCGGGATACTGGAACATACCATTATTCACATTCAACTTCAGATTGAGTGCCGGATAGTTTTCATCCAGATAGCTTCCTTTGGCGCTGCCTTCCAAAGCCAGACTGCCGCTGGTTTTCACCTTGTCGAAGTCCTTTTTATAAATAGCAGGAATGAGCGATAGCAGGCTCTTGAACTCTGTCTTTTTCGATTTGAACTTCAAATCCATGACGGTTTCTTTTTCCTTCAGCTCTACAAAGCCATCGAACTGCAAACCCAAATCATTCAGGGTGATTAAATTTTCGCGGAAAGTGTATTTGCTTTTTTGGTTATCAACTGCGAGCTGCACGTTCGCATTCAGGTGTACTTTGTTCAGGTATGGAACGACACCACTTTTATAGGTCAACTCGGCGATGTCGCTTTTAATCAGGAAGTCATACAAATCGTTCGCAACATTTCCACTTCCTTCAAAATTGAACCCATTTAAAAGTGCCGAACTGTTTTCTTGTTTATCTTCATAAACAATCATTCCTTTCTCAATTTTATACTTCTTTATCTCTAACGAAAAATTGCCCGCTTCATCATCATGGAGTTTTTTCTCTCCTGAATCTTTCATGATATCCCAGTTGGTTTTGCCCTCCGGGTTCACCACCGCATGTACATAAGGCTCCTTAACATTCAGCGCGAGGAGCTTGTATTTTTCTCCTTTAATCACACTCATCAGGTCAATAGTAAACGCGAAATTCTTGACATAGAGCAGCGTGTCTCCCTTAAACTCGTTCATGCCAATAACGCTCAAATCATTCAACGAAAAATTGAAATTCGGAAAGCTGCGCAGGAGCGAAAGGCTGAAATCGCCATAATCTACCTTGGCATTCACCTGCTTATTGATTTCCTCTTTCAGCGTGGCGTTGATTTTGTCTTTAAATAGAAAAGGCACAGCTATCACTGCTCCTACGAGCAAAACTATAAGTGCTGCGAAACCAATAACAATCTTTTTAACCATATTTTCGAGTGTGTTTATTTTAAATCCGATGCGATAAAAACGAATTTAGTTTATTTCATTTCACGAGGGGGATAAAAAGATTGTTAAGTGGGGACGTGGAGCGGATGGTTTGATTAGGATCGCCAATGTTGTGAAGGGTTTCCATTTTCAAGTAATCTCCCCAAAGCACCTGCCAATCCCCCAAAATCTTAATAATATCCCAAGCCAATGGATATTTTGAAGTAGAAACAAATAGGTAGAGAGGTCAAACGATAATTTTGAGGGTTGATTCGTTTTTTGGGGGGTGAGGTTATAAGATCAGATTTGAACTCAATATTTTTTCACCCCCCCCCCACATTTTGTTAGTGTGAAATCTCTCTTTGTTAGTGTGAAAAGCCCCTATGTTAGTGTGAAATCTCTCTTTGTTAGTGTGAAAAGTCCCTATGTTAGTGTGAAATCTCTCTTTGTTAGTGTGAAAAGCCCCTATGTTAGTGTGAAATCTCTCTTTGTTAGTGTGAAAAGCCCCTATGTTAGTGTGAAATCTCTCTTTGTTAGTGTGAAAAGCCTCTATGTTAGTGTGAAATCTCTCTATGTTAGTGTGAAAAGCCTCTATGTTAGTGTGAAATCTCTCTTTGTTAGTGTGAAAAACCCCTATGTTAGTGTGAAATCTCTCTTTGTTAGTGTGAAAAGCCTCTATGTTAGTGTGAAATCTCTCTTTGTTAATGTGAAAAGCCCCTTTGTTAATGTGAAATCCGATTCTGTTCACTAAACTGTGTCAAAAAGTAAATTTGATACAGTTATGAAAGAAAAGAAGAAAGAAGGATTGGACGACGAGAAGTTTGAATCGGAAACATTAGCGCAATTATTATCTGGCAAAAAAGTCTTCCCCTGGTCCATCAAATGGAATCGGTTGAGGATATATATCCCTGTTCTTGGTTTTAGTTATTTTTGGAGTATGGAAATAATTAAGATATTCCTTTCTGCAATTTTACTATTCACTTCTTTCCTCGCCTATCCGCAAAACTATGTTTCTACTTATGCCGGAAATGGGTTACAGGGCTTTGTGAACGGGACATTGTATGATGCACGGTTCAGGCAGCCATTCGGTATGTGTATTGATAAAAACGATAATCTCTTCATTGCCGATGGGGGTAATAACTGCATCCGAAAAGTAAATACTGTAACCGGATTGGTGAGTACTCTGGCCGGAACCGGAGTCGCCGGGGCTAAAGATGGAATGAGAGATTCGGCTCAATTCTATAGCCCTTCCAATGTTTGTGTGGATGATTCAGGAAATGTATTTGTATCAGATTTCTCTAATCACCGGATTCGCAAAATCTCTTTCACCGGTGTAGTCTCTACTATTGCAGGAAGTGGCATTGAGGGATATGTTGACGGTCCGGCGGGTAGCGCCCAATTTGATTACCCACGAGGCATTTGTGTGGACACGGCGGGCAATGTTTATGTGTCGGATAGTTGGAACCACCGCATCCGAAAAATCAGTAAGTCGGGTATGGTGAGTACCTATGCCGGAGGCGGAACCTCAATGGGTGTTGGAAGCATCGGAGATTTAAAAGATGGCTTGGATACGGCGGCTCGTTTTCATACACCATCGGGATTGGCGATTGACCATACAGGCAATATTTATGTAGCTGATGCCTATAATCACCGCATTCGTAAAATTAGTATCGACAGAATTGTATCCGGCGTATGCGGCACAGGCGCAACCGGTAATGGCAACGGAGGTTTTGCCAACGGGGACAGTTCCGTGGCATTGCTGAATACGCCTACAGAACTGTTTGTAAATACTCTAAGTAACGAATTGCTGATAGGCGAAACTTTTGGCAACCGGATTCGCAAGGTAAATTTGAGTGATTATTCTGTAAGCACTTTCGCCGGTTCGGGCGTTCAGGACTATTTTGATGATGTAGATTCATTGGCGGCTTTCAGATACCCGCGCGGCGTGGTGGCAGATAACTCTGGCAACAAGGTGTATGTATGCGATTATAATAATCATGCTATTCGGTTAATAGAACCCATGGTTCCATCGGTGATTATTGATGAAGCAGAAAAAACTTTTTCTGTTTATCCAAATCCTTCCTCTGGAATCTTTAGGCTGTCTGGATTGCCTACAGATGTAAAAAGAATCCGTCTTTATTCAATTACCGGATTGCTTGTGAAGGAGGCAAACAATGATTCGTCTGAAAATATTGAATTGGATTTATCCACCTTCCCAAGCGGCGTTTATTATTGTAAGGCAAAGACCATCTCGGGTGAATGGAGCAAAAGGATAGTGAAACAGTAGTAAATTCCATAGCGCAGAGTCCCTTTTTATGAATATATTTTTAGAAAAAGAGACTATGCAATGGGGGAGATATAGAATGACCCAATAAAATCAGAATGAAGCAAACAGCACTTAGAATATGATCGTAAAAGTTGAAATTATGACTATTTACGTATGCTCATTAGAAAGGGCTTTTAAAACACCAATGCTTTGTGATGTTTCAAAAGTACACACAGGGTTTGGTATTATGCCAAAGGTAACACATTGCACAGATGATGAAAACTGGGGACAAATAGGTAGCAGTAAGAAGATATTTGCTGCAAAATCAATTTCTCAAAAGGGAGGATTTGCTTCGATTGACAGAGTAATTGAACGCGTTGAAAACAAGTACTGGACAATAGAAGTAAGTGAGTTTCAGTCATGGATGCTAGGCTTGTATAAATTTGTTGGACAATGGAAAACAACAGAGCTTGAACCCAATAAAATATTAATAGACTATTCGTATAACTTGCATTCTAATGTTGCGTTGCTTTACCCATTAAACTGGTTGTTTGCCAATATGTTCTGGAGGCCTTATATGAAAAGAGTGATAGAAAACGTAAGACAAATGGCTTATGACAATAAGCCATATTTGTATGAATAGAAAAGCACGTAATTGTTTCAAGATAGAAGTTGCCCATGCCTGTAGATAATTTCAACATAAAAGGTTTAACAAACGAACAGGTAATCCTTGCAAGGAAAAAATTTGGGCGAAACACATTAGACTACCAACAACAAAACAGGGTTTTAGATGTAATAGGAAAATTGGCAAAAGAGCCAATGATTATTTTGTTATTGGTTGCCGCACTGATTTATTTTATAAGCGGGAAAACAGGCGATGGGATATTTCTTTCATCGGCCATTATTATTGTTTCCGTAATTTCCCTCTTTCAGGATTCAAGAAGCCGTAATGCCTTGCAAAAGCTAAAGAGCTTTACGCAAGCTAATTGTAAAGTGATTAGAAATGGTCAAACGGAGGAGATAAAAAGCGAAGACTTAGTTGTTGGTGATAGTTTGATAGTGGAAGAAGGGACTTCCATTACAGCCGATGGAATTATTGTTCATTCCAATGATTTTTCGGTAAACGAATCTATCCTCACCGGAGAATCTCTACCGGTTTTTAAAGATAAAGACAAGGAAGATAATTTGATTTTTAAAGGCACAACCGTTGCCAGTGGTTTGGCTATTGTTACCATCACTGAAATTGGCAACCTAACCAGATTAGGTAAAATTGGGAAAAGCCTTGAAAGCATTAAAGAAGAAAAGACACCGTTAGAGTTGCAGATAGGCGACTTTGTAAAAAAGTTAGTGATAGCCGGTGCCATAGTCTTCGCGGTGGTTTGGGCTATCAATTATTTTCGTTCTTATAGTGTATTAGATAGTTTGCTCAAGGCGCTTACGCTGGCTATGAGCATTTTGCCTGAAGAGATTCCGATGGCATTCACCACGTTTATGGCACTGGGTGCCTGGCGGTTAATGAAGACGGGAGTAGTGGTCAAACAGATGAAGACAGTGGAGACATTGGGTTCTGCCACGGTTATTTGCGTTGACAAAACGGGAACGATCACTGAAAACAAAATGAGTTTGGCGAAAGTGTTTTCGCTCGCTTCGCAAAGAATAGCTAATCCTGTTGCGGCTAATGAAGATGAAAAAGCGTTGATAAAAATGGCCATGTGGGCGAGTGAACCTATTCCATTCGACCCTATGGAAGTAGCCTTGCATCATGCCTACAACGATTTGCATACAGAAGACGAACGGCGAAACTTTAAAATGATTCATGAATATCCATTGGGCGGAAAACCACCCATGATGACGCATATCTTTGAAAACAATTTGGGACAAAGGATTATAGCTGCCAAGGGTGCGCCCGAAGCATTGATGAATGTTTCCAATTTGTCGAAAGCAGAGATAGAACAAATTATTGAAGCAATACAAACCATCACCAATGAGGGTTACCGGGTTTTGGGTGTTGGCGAAAGTGATTTTACAGGCAACGATTTCCCTGCAACACAGCAAGAATTTCAATTTAGGTTTAAGGGGATTGTAGCCTTTTACGATCCACCTAAGAAGAATATCAACAAAGTATTGGATGATTTTTATAAGGCCGGTATCGCCGTAAAAATAATTACAGGCGACTATGCTGAAACAACCACAGCCATTGCAAAGCAAATAGCCTTTAAAGGTTTTGAACACAGTCTTTCGGGAGATGAACTGATGAAATTATCTGAAGAAGAATTGCAGGAGAAGGTGATGCACATCAACATTTTTACCAGAATGTTTCCGGACGCGAAACTGAGAATTATTAATGCCTTAAAAGCGGACAATCAGATAGTGGCCATGACGGGCGATGGCGTAAACGACGGACCCGCCTTGAAAGCCGCGCATATTGGTATAGCTATGGGAAAGAAGGGTACCGAAATTGCCAAACAGGCAGCTTCGCTGATTCTGGTAGAAGATGATTTGTCAAAAATGGTAGAGGCGGTTGCAATGGGCAGAAGAATTTATGCCAATCTTAAAAAGGCAATTCAATACATTATATCCATTCACATACCTATTATCCTGACCGTTTTTATTCCATTGGCTTTAGGTTGGGTTTATCCGAATATATTTTCGCCGGTACACATCATTTTTTTAGAATTGATCATGGGGCCAACCTGTTCCATCCTCTTTGAAAATGAACCCATGGAGAAAAATACCATGCTTCAAAAGCCTCGACCTTTTACAACTATATTTTTCAGTTGGAAAGAACTGACAACAAGCATCATTCAGGGTATTGCCATTACAGCCGGCACTCTATTCGCTTACCAATATTCAATATACCAAGGATTCGATGAGGCCCTTACACGAACTATGGTGTTTACTGTTTTAATAGCTGCCAATATATTTTTGACCCTTGTTAATCGTTCTTTTTACTATTCAATCTTCACCACTTTGAGATACAAAAACAATCTGGTTCTGCTGATTATTGCCATTACAATAACTATCACCGGGCTATTATTATTTGTGCCGCCACTGACCACCTTCTTCGAATTTGAGGCACTTAATATCTCCCAGTTATTGACTTGTATTGGAATAGGGGTCATATCAGTAATCTGGTATGAATTTGTAAAGATTGGAACTAGGCTAAAAAGCAGCGCGGACAGACGGGTGGCTTTTAACAAGGGAACCAAATAGGGAAGACGGAGGACAAGTGTTGTAGCTTATAGAAATATGCCATTGTAAGAATATCGCAGTCTACTAGGTGGTTTCATCTTTGTTCTGAACGGTATTTGGCCTACTTTTTGTCCGATTTCATTAAGACCCATATCTTCTTATTTTTGCGGTTCTCAAAAAAAATAAAAACATGAAAATGAAATCTTACTTACTTGTAATTGTGCTATGTGCTATAGGCTATACAACTTGGGCTCAGGCTCCACAATTAATGAATTATCAAGCAGTGGTTCGTAATGCGGCTGGAGAGCCTTTAGCGGCGGGCACTGTTGTTTCGATTAGATTACTGATACATGACCAGACGGACCAAGGTCCGGTGGTTTATCAGGAGGTGGTCAGCGCCACGACCAATAAGTTTGGTTTAATCAGTCTCCCGGTTGGTCAGGGAGGCAATCTGGCTACAGTCAATTGGGGCAATGGTCCTAAATATTTACAAGTTCAATTAGACCCTGCCGGTGGAATTAATTACACAGATATGGGTTCTACGCAATTATTGAGCGTTCCTTATGCCTTGTTTGCAGCAAATAGTACTGCCGGTTCTACAGGAGCTACTGGTCCTACAGGACCAACCGGCGAGACTGGAAGCGGTGGTGGAGCTACAGGAGCTACAGGCGCTACAGGATTGGTTGGGCCAAGCGGAGAGCCTGGTGCTACCGGTGCTACGGGTGCAGTTGGTCCCACAGGGGCCAATGGGGTAACAGGTCCAACGGGTGCTAATGGATTAGTTGGTAATACAGGCCCTACTGGCCCGACTGGCCCTACTGGTCCAACGGGGACTAGCGGAAGTGGGGGAGGAGCCACTGGACCTACTGGCCCTACCGGGTTGAACGGTGCCACCGGTGCTACAGGCCCATCTGGTGCAAACGGAATAAATGGAACAAACGGAGCTACAGGCGCAACAGGTCCAATGGGTAATACAGGAGCTACAGGAGTTGGAATTCAAGGTCCGGCAGGCCCAACAGGTTCTGTTGGCGCAACAGGAGCAATAGGTAATACGGGACCCCAAGGCCCTACAGGGGTTGGTGCCACCGGCGCGACAGGAGTTACTGGTGCAACCGGCGCAACGGGGCCTTCAGGAACAGCTTCAATAACTGCTATCAACGGTGTACAGATAGCTTCTTCTAATATAGAATTGGGAGGTGCGCTTACACATGCTACTTCGATTCCTTTAAGTGGTTTTGATCTGGCTTTTTCAGGAACTGGTAATGTAGGAATTGGAACGGCTACGCCTGCCTTTCCTTTAAATGTTACTGGAACTAATCCAAATTCAATTGCTGTTATTTCAAATTCAAACGCAAATGGAATTGGAGTAGCTGCTCAAAATATAGTAGCGGCTGGTACAGGCAGTGGACACGGAATGTTTGGAGCTACACAACAATCGTTAGGTGTAGGTGTTTATGGAGCTAACTTGAATCCTGGTGGAACCGGGGTTCTGGCTATTGGCAATAATGTGCAGACTTATTTGTTTCCTAACGGAGGCGCAGGTTCTGCATCTTATGGCACTTTGACAGGTGCTTATGGTTTTGCATCTGCTTCTCAGGGCTATGGAGTATATGGACGTGCAGATAACGTCACTACCTCTTATGGTGTGGTGGGGCGGTCGAACAATGCAGTAGGTGGCGCGCCTATTGATGGCTCCGGTGGCGCGTTCATTGGAAAATCTTATGGGGTGTCGGGCTTTCAAAATGCAACTTCTGGACAAACAGCCGGAGGCTATTTTGTTGCTGGTGATGGTGCAGGAGGAACTTCTTCAACTACTTTGGTGGAAGCATTTTCTACATTAGGAACACATTATAAGATTTGGAGCAACACAGCCAGCACGGTTTCTACCTGTGTGCCTGACCTAAATGGAAAACCAGTTACGCTGCATGCTCCTGAAACTCCTGAGTTCTACTTTCAGGATTACGGACAGGGGAAGTTGGTGAATGGTAAAGTGCATATTGATATTGACCCTATCTTGGCTAAGAATGTTGCTATCAACGAACAACATCCTTTAAGAGTTTTTGTTCAGTTGGAAGGAGATTGCAAAGGTGTTTTTGTTACCAACAAAACAACTACCGGCTTTGATGTAGTGGAGCTAAACGGAGGGGCATCTAACGTTAGCTTCCAATGGAGCATTACCTGCAATGTTGCTGATATGCAAATTGGTAGTCGCTTGTCTAAATTCTCTGAGCTTCGCTTTGAACCAGGTCCAATTGACCAGAGCGTTCCTTTGAGAGATGAAACAAAAAATGCTAATCCAGTAATTAAAAGAATCTTCTAAACCGAAAGGTATAGACATAAAAAAAGGGGCGCCATCGGCGCCCCTTTTTTATTTTGTTTTATCAGAACCTCTTGATGATTTCATCGGCAAACTCGCTGCATTTGATCTCAGTAGCTCCCTCCATTTGGCGGGCGAAATCATAAGTAACCCGCTTGCCGGCAATAGCGCTTTCCAAACCATGGTGAATCAACTTCGCCGCTTTATCCCATCCTAAGTATTCAAACATCATAGCTCCGGAAAGAATGACAGAGCCTGGATTTACTTTGTCCAGCCCTGCATATTTAGGAGCAGTGCCGTGTGTCGCTTCAAAAATTGCATGACCGGTGACGTAGTTAATATTCGCTCCCGGAGCAATACCGATTCCTCCCACTTGTGCTGCTAGCGCATCAGAGAGATAATCTCCATTGAGGTTGAGGGTAGCAATGACATCGAAATCATCGGGGCGCGTAAGTACTTGTTGCAAGGCTATATCGGCAATGGCATCCTTGATAATAACTTTCCCTGCCTCTTTCGCTGCTTTCATTTCCAGATTAGCAACCACTTCGCCTTTTTCTTTCTTGGTTTTCTCCCAAGTAGCCCAGGTATAAGTTTTATCTCCAAACTCGCTCTCTGCCAATTGATAACCCCAATCGCGGAAAGCACCCTCGGTAAACTTCATGATGTTTCCTTTGTGAACCAAGGTAACCGTAGGCTCGTTATGAAGGATGGCATATTCAATAGCAGAACGAATTAACCGTTGCGAGCCAATTTTAGAGACCGGCTTGATGCCTACACCTACCATCACCTCCGGTTCATCATCGGCAAGGCGGGCAGCCTTCAAGTACTGCTTTGCTTTCTTTTTATCTCCAAAACGAATTTTGCTATAATCCTTTTCATACTTTCTCTTTAGAAAATGAAGTATGTCTGCCGCCTCTTTGCTTCCGGCTGCAAATTCAATACCGGCATAAATATCCTCGGTGTTTTCACGGAAGATAACCATGCTTACCTTTTCAGGATGTTTCACCGGAGAAGGTGTTCCGGCATAGTAACGAACCGGACGGAGACAAACATATAAATCAAGAATTTGACGCAAGGCCACATTGAGCGAACGGATACCGCCACCTATGGGTGTGGTGAGAGGTCCCTTCATACCCACCAGATATTCTTTAAAGGCATCGAGCGTTTCATCGGGCAACCAACTACCCGTCTTTTTAAAACTCTTTTCTCCCGCCAACACCTCTTTCCATTCAATTTTCTTTTTGCCTTTATAAGCCGCTTCTACCGCAGCATCCAATACACGAACGGATGCTTGCCAGATATCTGGACCGGTTCCATCGCCCTCGATGAATGGAATAATTGGTTCATTAGGCACTTTCAGTTTTCCTCTGCTTACAGTTATTTTTTCTGCCATAAATTCTATTTTTTTATTGTTATTGATTCTTTTTTTGACTATGAGGCAAACCTAAACGAATTATCGGAATTGAGAAATGAATCCAATAGCTGCGGATGCTGATTAATTGCTTTGATTTCATTGCTTTGACGAATAATTAGTCGCCATGTCGCCAGAAGAACTGCTCCAACAATATCAGACTGCCCGAATCAAAACCGATGAAAAGCTAACTCGTCTTGTAAACAATCCATTTATGTTTCGGATGTTTTTGCTTGGCAAACTGCCGATGGCCTTTTTCGCAGGGGTTCGCATAAAACATTTTGATGCGAATCAATGCAGCATAACCGTTCCTTACAAATGGCTGAACCAAAACCCTTTTCGCTCCACCTATTTTGCTGTTTTAGCCATGACGGCCGAAATCAGTACCGGCATTCCCTCACTGCTGGCGGTTGCGCCTAAGAATCCTTCTGTCGCGATGTTGGTGACCCATGCCGAAGCGGATTTTATGAAAAAGGCCACCGGCCTAAGCACCTTCACCTGCCTTCAAGGACAGGAAATAACCCATACCGTTGAAAAAGCAATCCTGACAGGAGAGGGGCAAACCTTCGACGCCCTAACCACCGGAGTAACCGAGAGCGGTGAAACCATTGCTCGTTTCAAGATTCAATGGAGTTTTAAGATGAGGGGGGGCTAAGTTCGTTCTAAGTAGAATCGTTTATCACTAGCGCCTTCAGGTTTTTGACCGGATTGATACAAAGCGGTTTCTCGGCTATTTCGACGCAAATTCGAAAATTCTTTTCTATAATTGTATAGATTTTTACCTATCCTAGTTATAGATGCCCTTTGATATGAGTGCTCAGGATGAATTTAAACCCTCCAGTTTCTTTGAATACATTCTGACCTACCACCGGGGGCTTTTTGCCACTATCTTTCTTCTGCCGGTTTCTGTAGTTTATAGTTTCTATCTCAACACACGCAATCGAATAGTGTTCCTGATGCATAGTGCGCCTGCCAAACATACTGAGCGGGTGAAGCGGGTGCAACAACAAATGATGGATTGGGCAAAAGAAGGTTCTGAACAGAAACTTTGTACCGCCCGTTCCGGATGGTTCACCATGAGCGATTCGGTGCCTGGCTATAAACAGACTCACCGCAATATCTCCGTGAATCTGCATGATATACTGGATGTGAATGAACAGCACCGGGTGGTGCGTGTAGAGCCTCTAGCCACTATGGGACAAATAACCGCTACGCTCAATCCGTTAGGATGGACGCTTCCGGTAGTGCCCGAACTGGATGATTTGACTGTCGGTGGTTTGATTAACGGCTTTGGCGTGGAAAGCAGCAGCCACAAGTACGGCCTATTTCAATTCATCTGCGAATCGTTTGAAATCGTGACGGCAGATGGAACCGTGGCGCAGTGCAGCAAAAATGAGAACGTCGCTTTGTTCTATGCCATTCCCTGGAGCCACGGCACGCTGGGATTCTTGGTCTCTGCCACACTAAAAATCATTCCGGCAAAGAAGTATGTCAAATTGCATTATCAACCCGTCTATTCTTTGGATGAACTGACTGAACTATTTGAACGCGAAAGCCGCGGCACTGAAAAGAACCAGTTTGTAGAAGCATTAATGTATGGACAGAATTCTGCCGTGGTGATGACCGGTGTGTTGACCGATGAACGAAATGATGATACTCCAATAAATTCGATTGGCTATTTCTGGAAGCCTTTCTTCTATCGCCATGCAGAAAAATATTTGCTGAAAAAGAAAACGGGATACGAATACATTCCGCTGCGAGACTATTACCACCGGCATACACGCGGTTTGTTTTGGGAAATGGAAAGCATCATTCCGTTTAGCAATCAATCCTTGTTCCGATATCTGTTGGGATGGTCTTTGCCGCCCAAAATCCCTTTATTGAAATATACCGAAACAGAAACCACCCGCCGCCTGCGCGATACATACCATGTGGTGCAGGATATGCTCATGCCTATGGTCCATCTCAAAAAGTCTTTACTGTACTTTCACGAACAATACAATATTTACCCTATCTGGCTTTCTCCCATGGCGATCTATGACAACGAAAAACAGGCGGGTTTCATCCATCCATATCAGTTGGCGGATGGAAGCAAAGACCCCATGTTTGTGGATGTGGGCGCTTATGGCAACCCCATGAAACGCCCTTTTGACGGTCTGAGTGCTTTGCGCGAACTGGAGAAATTTGTGATAGAAAATAAGGGGTATCAGGCGCTTTATGCAAAGACCTTAATGAGCCGCGAACAGTTTCGCACCATGTTTGACCATAGCGATTATGACAAACTGCGCGAAGAACTGCCTCTATGCACCCATGCTTTTAATGAAGTGTATGATAAAGTTTCATCCAAGGCAAGACTCGCACCGGTAGATGCGAGAAGGGGAAAGGTTTAGAAAGTAGCATCCTGAACAAGACCCTCAAAAGGCTTTATATAGAAGGGTGTCCAGAATACAGTCTTTTACGACCAACACCCAAAATAGGTTTCAGGATATAAAGAAAATATTTTTCAGAACCGGTACCGGTTCTAAGATTTTCGCTGGTTTGTATTATATGTATAGCCGGAACAGGAACCGGAGCCGGGTAGAACGATAAATAAATTTTATTGGTAATTCAAACAAGCAACAAATAAGATTTTTCTTCACCTGAATTTTTGATTTTTACAAACGGGCCTTGTATCATACGCGAAGAATATGAGCTTCTTTTCAGAGAATATGAGCCTCTTTAGGAAGAATATGAGCCCTCTTTTCTGAGAATATGAGCTTCTTTACAAAGAATATGAGCTTCTTTACAAAGAATATGAGCTTCTTTAGGAAGAATATGAGACTCTTTACAAAGGAAATGAGCTTCTTTAGTTAGAATATGAGCTCATGTAGAAAGAATATGAGACTTGATTTCGATTAGGTTTCCTTCATAACCTTTGAGATGGAATAAGGTTGTTGGTGAAGTTCTGCTAATTATTCCTCAGTAGGTCATTATTTCCTGAATAGGATGCAAGCCGGGTATTTTTATTCGGATAGGGTCGTAGTGTTTCCATATTCTGAGCCCTCATATAAACCGGTTGGGATATCCGGGTTCAAGATATGGAACCCATGCGGGAACGCGGTCAACGGTGCAGGAGATCATGTTAAATGAAAAATAGAATTAAAAATTAGTAGCCTGAATGGGGATATACAATTCACCGTCCAGCTTATGCGATAAAAATAGTTCTGGAAAATAAACGAAAATCTTCTATGCTCAAGCAAGAAAATTAGTCCACGGGCTGTGGATTCACAGCCATCACCCCTTTAATTTCGGGCACGGCCTTTTTTATAGCATCTTCAATACCCGCTTTCATGGTCATGAAACTTTGCGGGCAAACGCTGCAAGCTCCCAACAGTTTCACATGTACAATCATGTCATCCGAAATCTTCAACACTTCCACATTTCCGCCGTCGCTGTTCAGGTAGGGGCGCATGGTGTCCAGAGATGCTTCCACTCTAGCCAAAAGATGAGCGACATTTTTTTGATTCATTATAAAATGGATTTCTGTTTTTCAGGAGCGAAGCTAGCATTTTTAATGGCTACCTGTCTGGCTACGTTTTCTGCTATTTCGTCAAAAGCCTCGGTCACTTGAATATTATCTCTACCATAAATACTCACCGGTTTACCGGTGTCTCCTCCTTCGCGAATGCTTTGTACTAACGGAATCTGTCCAAGTAGAGGTACTTCATATTCGTCGGCCATTTTTTGCCCACCTCCCTTGCCAAAAATGTAATACTTGTTGTCCGGCAATTCCTCTGGCGTGAAATAGGCCATGTTTTCAACAATGCCCAGTATAGGCACATTGATGCTGTCTAACCGAAACATAGCAAGAGCTTTTCGTGCATCAGCAAGGGCTACTTCCTGTGGCGTAGTGACAATCACTGCACCGGTTACGTTGAGCGTTTGCGCTACGGTGATATGCACATCACCGGTACCAGGAGGCATATCTACAATCATATAATCGAGCTTGCCCCAGATACAATCTGTGACAAATTGGCGCAGCGCAGAGGTAACCATGGGTCCGCGCCAAACGATAGCCTGACGCTCATCCACCAACAAGCCAATAGAGAGCAATTTAATACCTTCGGCTTCCAGTGGAACCATGAAATGCTTCTCTTTAATAAGCCTGATTTCAGGTTTTTTACCTTTCACTCCCAACATGGTGGGGATAGATGGCCCGTGAATATCAGCATCTATCAAACCTACTTTAGCACCGGTGCGTGCCAGACTCAGCGCCAGGTTTACCGCCACCGTGGACTTCCCAACTCCTCCTTTGCCGGAAGCAACACAGATAATATTTTTGACACTAGGCAGCACGTTGACATTGGTATTTCGAAGTGAGGTGACATTGGCATCTATGTCTATCTCTACCTTCATATCGGCGTTTACATATTGCTGAATGGCTTTGATGCAATCGTTTTTGATTTTTTCTTTGAGTGGGCAAGCAGGGGTTGTCAGCGTAAGTTTGAAACTAACTTTGCCCTGCTCCACTACTATATTGCTAATCATATTAAGGGAAACCAAATCCTTGTGAAGATCGGGGTCATCCACATGGCGAAGGGCATTTAAAATATCTTCTGATGTATAATTCATATCGTTCATTGGGGGCGAAGTTCTACTTTGTTGATGAAAGGAGCAAACATAAAATAGGATTTCAATGCAGAAAAAATCAATAGTCTGTTAAGAAGCTGTTTGGATTTGGATGATAATATCGCTGTTTTCTGAATTGCGATTTCCATTGCCTTGAACCTACATGTCTATAAAACGAGTAATACAGTTTTGAATAGTTACAATGGCAGCCTAAACTTATTTTGGAGGAGACCAAAAATATTTAACTGCCTTATTCAATTACAGGTCAAACTCACCTGCTGCTTCGGGTTGATAAACTATTTCATCAATTTTTAATTGAGTTAAACCGGCAGGCACTATCCATTCTATTTCATCTCCAACTTTATAACCTATCAATGCGGTTGCAATAGGGGAGAATATGGATATTTTATGTTCTTTAAAATTTGCTTGGTCAGGGTAAACTATCTGAAACTGAATCTGTTTGTTACTATTTAAAAAACTCAATTTCACAATCGAATTCATGGTAACAACGTTTGAAGGAATAGCTTGAGGTTCCACTATTTCAGCCGAGTCTAACTCTGCTAACAGTTTTTCGGATTCAACTTTACTTATCGAATTAAATTGTTTAGCATCATTTATACACTTCTTAATTCGTGCATAATCAAGTCGGTTTACAATTATTTTACTCATAATTATCTGTTTTTAAAATTATTTTGAAGATTTTAATCAATGTGTTATACAAAAGGGATTACTTGCTGTCACCCCAGAAGTTACAAAACGTTTTATCCGATTTTACCATTAACTGAAACCGTAACAGCCGCGAATAAAGGCGGATTATTATAACTTCTCAAAGCCCAACCGAAAATAAAGTTAAGACTGTTTAATCTTAAAAGGTTTTCCATTTCATAACCATTACCACTTCCGCAAATTTAGACCTTATTCTCAATATTATATATCCAATTAACGCAAATTAATATAGTAGGCGTTTAAAAGGCTCATGCATAGTTGGGTTTTGAGGCGGGGCGGACCCGGAGGTATTGATAAGGTTATGTTGATAGAGGCTTATTTAATTTCAATAGCGCCTTCTTCCGCCTGATGTTTGAGCCGGTGAGAAAGTTCATGGCCGAGGTAATTATCTATGAGGCGGTGGCCGAGGTAAATGGCCGGTGTGAGGACAATAGCCGCAGTGACTTTATATAGATAGTTGACGATGCCGACGGCGAAAATCATGTGGAGCGACCATTGTCCTTGTTGCCCGTGTTTGAGCAGGTAGAAGGCGATAAAGAGGACGAGGAAGCTATCAATGAGTTGGGAGATGACGGTGGAACCGGTAGAGCGCAACCAAACCATGCGATCGCCGGTTTTCTTTTTCACCCAATGGAAAATGCCTACGTCCACTAATTGGCCAATCATAAAGGCAACGAGCGAGCCGATAATGATGTTGGCACCCTGACCAAAAACGGCGTTGTAGGCTTTGCCAAAATCAAGTTCTTTACCATAGTTGGAGCTGCTTAGCCACCAGCCGGCTGGCGCGGTGTGCATGGCAGCAAAGAGGGCGACATAGGCATAGGCAATCATGATGGCGGCAATCCAAGAAATGAAGCGCACCCCGCGCACGCCGAAGTATTCGTTGATGATGTCTGTCATGATGAAAACAAGGGGCCAGAGAAGGACGCCGCAGGTTTGGCTGATGCCGTCGAAATGAAAGCCAAATAAGTCGAAGACCGGCTTTTGAAAGCCGAGCGTGTCTTCGACTGAAAAGATTTTAACGCCCATGAATTCGGCCACCATCGCGTTGGCGATGAAGAAAGCACTCATGACGATGTAAAGACGATTGGTTTTGTCAGCGAAATACTTCATGAGGTTTAACGATTAGTTATTTGCAGAATTACAGATTGACCGATTCGCCAATTGTTGTTTTTATTATTTCTGTAAATCTGCAAATTGATTTATGGCGTCACTAAAAAATGTTCTACCTCTTGCTTTAGTCCCGGCCCTCCTAGATTATTTTCTGCCTGATGCCATTTTTGGTCTCCATATTTTCCGGAAGGATAGCCATGTGCTGAAAGAGAAAGAATCTTTATCGGAGAAGTTAAGTGATTCATGAGCTGATAGGAGAGGGTTTCTCTCAAACCACATTCGCCGTTATGTTCTTCGATGGTGATGATTTTTTTTGATTGGTTGACGGAATGAATTAGGTCGTTGGGTAATTCTGTGATGGGGAAAATACTAAGTACCCATATCTCTAAATCTTTTGCCGCATCGAGGTGATAGATGTTTTCAACTACCGGCCCGGTTCCTACTACCACGCCTTTTGTTCCGTCTTTAATTTTTCTCCAGGTAGCAAAGGGAGCTACCGGTGTAGGAATTTTTGCGCCAACATTCAGACGAAGATAGTTGGGATGAGGATCATCCTGCATCATTGCAACAGACTGTGCCACATCATCGGCTGTGAAGGGAACGTAAACGCGCATGTTGGGGAGAATGCGCATGGCACCAATGTCTTCAATGTTATGATGGGTAGCCCCCATAATGCCGTAACCATATCCACCGCCATTGCCCACCAGTTTCACCGGTAGGTTGTGCAGGCAGACATCATTGCGAATCTGTTCATAAGGACGGATGGTAACAAAAGGAGAAATGCTGTAAACCCAGGGAATAAAACCTTCGTGGGCCAGTGCCGCAGATACGGTCACCATATTTTGCTCGGCCACTCCAGCGTTAATGAATTTCTCGCCGAACTTCTCTTGTACTTTCTCTAAAGCCATATAGCCTAAGTCCCCGGTGACAAATACCATTTCGGGGTGTTTGTCAAAAAGGGTGATCATGGATTGGGCAAATTCTACACGCATAAGAACTAATTCTGTAATTCTGTCAATCCGTCAATCCGTAAATCATATTGAAGCTGAACCTCTTTCATAATTGCCTGATATTGATCTTCTTTCATCGGTAGATAATGGCAATCTACTTTGTCTTCAAACTGTTTCCATCCCTTTCCTTTGGTAGTATTGCAGATTATGGCAGTTGGAAGTTTTGAGTGTTGGGTTTCAAGTTTGGCTTGTTCCAGAGAAGTGAAATCATGACCATCGGCAAGGAGTACATTAAATCCAAAGGCTTCTAATTTTTTGTCAAGCGGCTCCATCTTCATCACATCTTCTGTTCTTCCAATTCCTTGCAATCGGTTTCTATCAATCAGCAGTATGACATTTGTAAGCAAATGGTGGGCAATGAAAAGCATGGCCTCCCAGGTAGAACCTTCGTTTAGTTCTCCATCAGAAATAATACAGAAAATCATTTTATCCTTCTTTTTCAATCGCTGTGCTAGCCCTAAACCTGCGGCCAGCGATAAGCCATGTCCAAGACTACCGGTAGCGAAAGGAATTCTTTTTAATTTATTCACCGGTGGGTGGGCAGCAAGATAAGTGTCATTCTTGTAGAAGGTTTGAATGTCCGCTTCGCTGAGAATTCCCTCTTCCGCTAGCATAGAGTATATTGTAGCAGCGGCGTGCCCTTTGGATAAAATGATTTCATCGTCTTCTTTCATCCAAGCAAAGCGCACGAAAGTTACTATTTCAGCTATGCTTAATGAACAGCCTACATGACCGGCATTCGCGACTTTATACATGCCGAGAAAGCGTTTCTTAATGTTTAGAACTTTTATTAGTAAATCCTGGTGAAGGGCTATTTCCATCGGGAGGCAATATTATATGATTTCACCTCGCTTTCCCAATTCAATGGCTTCGAGGTCTTTAATTTTTCCATTATCCAAATTGAAACGCAGTACCGTCTTTATTTTATGAAAGCCATGCGAGCCGGCTGCGCCGGGATTCATCATGAGCATATTGTGATGTTGCTGGTCGCGCATTACTTTCAAAATATGTGAATGTCCACAGATGAATATATCCGGTTTCAATTCCTCGATTTTCTTTCGTGCTTTCGGTTCATAATTACCCGGATATCCACCGATATGAATCAGGAGAATTTTCAATCCCTCTTTTTCCATTTCAAGATGTAGGGGGAAATCCATCCTCAATTCCTTTCCGTCAATATTTCCATATACAGCGAAAAACGGTTTGAATTGTTTTAGCTCATCTGCCAACTCAGTCGTTCCAATGTCTCCGGCATGCCATATTTCATCTACATCCTTAAAGACCTCCTTGATTTTAGTATCAAGAAAGCCATGCGTATCGCTAAGTAAACCTATTTTGAGCATGTGATTAAGAAAGAAAACTTATGGCAGGCGAAAAAAGAATAATTTCTATAGATCAAGTGCTATAATCAAGATAGTGTCTATTCTATAAATCAGATATGGGCAGATTATCCACAGGCCATAGAACATAGAATTTCATTTTCTCCTAAAAATTCCATCTTTGTTGCGGAACATTTGAGTAGGTATGTTAAAATTGAACAACAAACATTATTTTGCGGATGGGACTTTTTGACAAGTGTTATGAATATAATCGTACGGAAATAGTCAAGGAGAAAGGAAATTATCCTTACTTCAGACCTATTCAGGAGAGTGAAGGTCCCGTGGTACGAATGGAGGGACGGAAAATGGTGATGGCCGGAAGTAACAACTATCTGGGCTTGACCACTCATCCTAACGTAGAAGCTGCTGCCATCGAGGCCATTAAGAAATATGGCACCAGTTGTTCTGGTTCCCGCTTTCTTACCGGAACCATTGATTTACACGAAGAATTAGAACGGAAGATTGCCAAATTTATGGGCAAGGAAGCCGCCTTATTGTTCAGCACGGGTTATCAAGCGGGGCAAGGAGTTATTTTGCCGCTCATCGGCAAAGGAGATTTTATCTTGAGCGATCGCGACAACCACGCCAGTATAGTTGCTGGTAATATGTTGGCTTCTGCTTCTCATGCGCACGTATATCGTTATAAGCACAACGATATGAAGGACTTAGAGAAAAGACTTAAAAGTATTCCCCTCGAAGCGAATAAACTTATTGTAACCGATGGGGTTTTTAGTGCTCTGGGAACAATTGCCAAACTCGACGAAGTTTCGGCTTTGGCTAAAACATATAACGCCATTGTTTTGGTAGATGACGCTCACGGCTTTGGTGTGATGGGCCCGGGTGGACTGGGAACGCCCGCGCACTTCAACGTACAGAAAGATATTGACCTGATTGTCTGCACCTTTAGCAAAACACTGGCTTCGCTGGGTGGTTTTGTGGTAGGCCCTGAACGAGTGATTAACTATTTGAAACATAAATCGCCCGCCCTGATATTTTCTGCTTCACCAACACCTGCATCGGTAGCTGCTGCAAATGCAGCACTTGATATCTTGATGGTTCAACCTGAATTGTCAGAGAAGGTAAGGAGAAACGCTGATCGGGTACGAGTGGCTTTGAAGGATTCCGGGTTTAACGTGGTAGAAGGCGAATCGGCTATTGTTCCGGTTATTATCGGCGACGATGAAAAGACTTTCATCATTTGGAAAATGCTTTATGACGAAGGTGTTTTTGTGAATGCCTTTATTTCTCCTGCTACTCCGCCGGGCATGCAAATGCTGCGCACCAGCTATATGGCCTCTCATGAAAATGAACATCTGGATTTCATTATTGACAAATTCAGAAAGATAGGCAGCGAATTAGGATTGCTGAATCATCAATACCAAAAACATTGAACCCTCGCGGCCTTTTGCCTCTCCTTATAATATGCTGACATGAAGTTGAAAAAACGATCCTACTATTACATAGAAGGAAAAGATAGCTCCAACCCTTCCCAACTCAAATTTATTAAACGAGAGATTGATTGCGAAGATACCTTTGAAGATGAACTGATTATGCTGGCTTTCCCGATGGGTTTGCTCAAAGAAATTTCATCCGTACTGACGCAATTTAATTTGCGCGATGATGCAGAATACTTCTACAGCGAATGTCGCGAGGTAGTATCCGTTCCCGAAAAGCACGTGAACGAAAAGGGAGAAGGCAAACTGACCTTTCAAAGCTACTTCCACAAATTTCCTGATTCTGTTCAGCATTTTTTTGACGATGCCATTGTCGTGGTTGTCCTTCATCCTCAACCCGGCACCGGGGAAGAAAGTAAGGGAGATTATAACATGCTGGGATACATCCATGTCAATTTGATTGATTTCAAAGATGCTACCGGACAAATTCACCCCGGTTATTATTACAACATCCTTCGCCTCAGCGAGCGCGAAGTAAATGGCGAAGCGATTTATCGCCGCAAACGAATCTTTACTACGCTCTTCAATGTATTGCATGATTTAACCGACCTCAACGATATCCACTTTGCCTATTCATCCATGGGCAGAGAAAATCAGGCCATTAACGACGCGGTAAGAATGAATGTAGAGCGCCACGGCAAATTTGCCGACATCGTTACCATGCGAAACAATACCCATGTCAATTTGCTTTACGGCAGCGGCAGCGCTGCAAAAAAGATGATTGATATTTCCACCGACCGCGATGCGCTTCGCGAATATTACTCCATGATTAAAGACCTGCGCGGTCCGCTTCTTTTCAACCAAATTCATTCCGAAGAAAAATTCTTCGCCATGACCGACCGCATCCTTTCTTCATCACCCACCAGTCGGATATACATGATGCCCGATGCCAAAGGAAACTTTGCCGCAGCCGGTTTCTTCATCAACTGGGGCGACTATCTGCACCTCAAACTTCAAAACCCCAAAGGCATCTTTAAAGTGATTGATGCCCTGCACCTCACAGATAAATTGCTTTATCCCACTTTATTAGTCGAAGGTAACGACGCAACCAGACAACTGGCAAAAGGTGCCGCTTACCGATACCTGAACGACCACAACGTCAAACTCACCGTCATGAATGCCATATCCGCCGATCCTCACTTCGAAGTGAAGAAGAGCTTAATCCACGACCCCTTTGTTTATTTTGTCATCTACGACCGGCCAGAAATTTATCACGCCATGAAAGAACACAGCAAAGACGAGGCAGGCAACGTGCGCCTCTTTATTGATACCCCCATGCTCTAATACAAAACATCAAAACGGCCAATTATAAAACATGAAAGAAAGACTGCTCAACGCCTTTAGAAACTGGAATCCCGAAATAGAACTGACCGTCAAAGTCCGGTTCATACAAAAAGGAGAAGACACCCCGCTCACCGGTAGCCAATACACCGTCCGTCTATACGACAAAGACTTATTCACCGATGATGACTATCTCGGAAGTTCCCAACTCAACGAACGCGGCGAGGCCCATATCCACTTCCATCCCGCAGACCTGCGCGAAGGCAGCCTCGGTTTCGACGAACTGCCCGACCTATACGTATTGCTCTTCAAAGGAAACGTAGTCCACTTTCAAAGCAAAGTGTGGGACAATGTAGATTTCGACAAACTCGGCCTGCTCGATTTGAAAGAAGGCGAAGTGCTTCACTTCGGAACCTTTCTGGTTGACTAATCCCAGACCACACTCCGAAACTTACCGATAAACTCTTGTTGCCTTCAACCAACAACAGCTTTCTAAAATCTTTCCCAAAGCACAAATACAATTTGGGCGCGTCCCCTTGCTGAAACGCAAGGGGGCAGGCTTTCGGCTCTATCTTTTTCTTAACTCTAAAATATTTTTGGAAAGAAAAAGGATGCCGCCTCTATCCTTCGCGCTGCCATTATCCCTATTCGGAGAGCGGTTAAGGTGAGATTGAAAACCGAAAGCGCTGTGACTTAACTTAATGGCTTGAGTCAATGAGATAAATCTGTATTGGATACGCTATGACAGCCTGTCATCGGAGTAAAATCTTCAATGGATGGCATTGACAGCGTGTCAGTAGGGTAAATTCTTTTCAGGATAGGCATTGACAGCGTGTCAGTGGGGTAAATTCTTTTCAGGATGGCATTGACACCATGTCATCGAGGCAAATTCTTTTCAGGATGGCATTGACAGCGTGTCAGGGGGGCAAATTCTTTTCAGGATAGGCATTGACAGCGTGTCAGGGAGGCAAATTCTTTTCAGGATGGCATTGACAGCGTGTCAGGGAGGCAAATTCTTTTCAGGATAGGCATTGACAGCGTGTCAGGAGGCAAATTCTTTTCAGGATAGGCATTGACAGCGTGGCAAGGAGGCAAATTCTTTTCAGGATGGAATTGACAGCGTGTCAGGGAGGCAAATTCTTTTCAGGATAGGCATTGACAGCGTGTCAGGGAGGCAAATTCTTTTCAGGAAGGCATTTACAGCGTGTCAGGAAGGCAAATTCTTTTCAGGATGGAATTGACAGCTTGTCATCGAGGTAAAATCTAAATCGTCCATTTCATTAAACGCGACTACAACATTGTTGTAAAAATAGGGTAGGATGTAACCTTGGGAAAGATTCATTCGTTTATTATTACAGCCTAATTAAAGTAATGAAGAAGAAACTACTGCTACTAACAGGTATTTTTACAATCACTGCACTGGTTGTATCTTACTTTTATAACCAGAACGATATTTGCACCACAGGTAGCGAGGCAAAGTGTATCAGAAAGCCTGAAATGCCCCTCATCAAGTTTGGTTTAGACCTGAATCAATATGAGGTGTCGCAACACCAGGTGAAACGCAATGAGGTATTTGCCGGTATTTTGTCACAGTATAACGTGACGGGGACGGTCATTAATTTTATCACCCGCGAATCAAAATCCATTTTCAACCTGCGCAACATTAAAGCTGGAAACGAAGTAACCGTGCTTTACGACAAGAACGACAGTTCCCGGACCCCCATAAAAATGATCTATGCCGAGAACAAGGTGGACTATGTGGTGTTTAACTTGGATGATTCCTTATACATCTATCGCGGACAAAATAATGTAGAGCGCAAGCAACGCGAAGTGAGCGGGGTGATTAATTCTTCTTTGTATGAAACTTTGGAAAGCAGTGGCATCAATCCGGTGATTGCTGTCCGTCTTTCCGAAATATTTGCCTGGTCGGTGGACTTCTACCGTATTCAAAAAGGAGACCGGTTTAAGATTTTGTATGACGAGGATTGTGTAGAGGAAAAGCTGTCTCGGTTGGATATTACTATGCCTTCTATTATGAAAACGATTCACAACACGAAGGAGATTATTATGATGAACAAGGGAACAGCATGAAAAAGCAGTTCCTGAAAGCTCCGGTAAAGTTCTCCAGAATATCCTCTAAGTTTTCGATGAAAAGATTTCATCCGGTAACCAAAGCATGGAAAGCACATTTAGGAACTGACTATGCGGCTCCTTATGGCACTCCTATTTTCGCCACTGCGGATGGAGTGATTGAAGATGCTTGTTTCAAAGTATATAATGGCAACTACGTCAAAATCAGACACAACGGAAAGTTTAAGACACAATACCTTCACATGAGTAAAATTGCCAAAGGCGTGCGCTCCGGTGCCCGGGTAAAACAAGGGGAGGTGATTGGTTATGTGGGCAGCACCGGTCTGGCAACCGGCCCTCACGTTTGTTATCGCTTTTGGAAAGATGGAGCACAGGTAGATCCTCTAAAACAAAAGTTGACTTATTCAGATCCTTTGCCCTCTAAATACAAATCAAATTATCTGAGCAAAATAAACCCAATGAAGTCACGGTTAGATGCCATTGGTTTCAAGGGAGAAAATGTGACCGCGGCGAAATAATTTCAAAAGTCGTTTGCCGAGCCTTTAGTATCCATACTTTTCCTTCCACCACTTTTTAAGATTGGCTCTTATTTCGTTTTCCCTTGCATTATTGCCTGGATCAAAGATTTTAGTACCCTTTATTTTATCAGGCAACAACTCCATCTCTACAAAATTGCCCTGAAACTCGTGGGCGTATTGATAGTCCTTCCCATAATTCAAGTCTTTCATCAACTTGGTAGGCGCATTACGAATGTGCAAAGGAACCGGTAAATCACCGGTTTGATTCACTAACGCTTTTGCCTTTTTTATCGCTGTATAGGCCGCGTTGCTTTTGGGAGAAGTGGCCAGATAAATAGCAGTTTGAGAAAGGATTAAATCACATTCGGGATAGCCAATCATCGTTACTGCTTGAAAACAAGAAGTGGCTAATAACAAGGCATTTGGGTTGGCATTGCCAATATCTTCACTCGCCAAGATTAACATGCGCCGCGCTATAAACTTGGGGTCTTCTCCTCCCTGAATCATCCGTGCCAGATAATACAGCGCAGCATTCGGGTCGCTTCCACGCATAGATTTGATAAAGGCAGAGATAATATCATAATGCTGCTCGCCGCTTTTATCATAGATTGCCATCTTCTGCTGTATCATTTGCTCCACTGTTGCGTTATCTATCACCACCGGATTCACACTCACCGCATTTACCACCAGTTCCAGAACATTCAGCAGTTTCCGGGCATCGCCGCCAGAATATTTCAACAAGGCTTCTGTTTCTTTCAGATTGATTTCCCTCTTGGACAACACTTCATCTTTCTCTACCGCTTGTTTTAGCAAATACTCTAAGTCATTCCTTTCCAGATGATGTAAAACATAAACCTGACAACGCGATAACAAAGCACTGATGACTTCAAAAGATGGATTCTCGGTGGTAGCGCCAATCAAAGTAATAATGCCTCGTTCTACTGCTCCTAACAGTGCATCTTGCTGTGCTTTATTAAAGCGGTGGATTTCATCAATAAAAAGAATTGCCTTTCCGTTTGCCGAGGCTTCATCTATCACTCTTCTTACTTCTTTTACTCCTGAATCAATGGCGCTGAGCTGATAGAACGGAAGATGGATATGCTCGGCCATAAATTGCGCCAAAGAAGTTTTTCCAGTTCCGGGAGGTCCCCATAAAATCATGGAGGGAATATTTCCTGATTCAATCAGTTTTCGCAAAACACGCCCTTCGCCTATCAAATGTTGTTGCCCTACAAAATCATCTATTTTCTTAGGTCGTAAACGTTCGGGCAGAGGAGGCAACATGGTTATTTAGTTTCGGGTTTGGAAAAGAGGCTTCGACCGGAAGATTGAAAACAAATCCTCCTTATGGACAAACATAGAAAGAAATTGGAGTGAATTTATCGCAACATTTAGAATGAGTTATTTGCTTGCTATACATTTTGTCAGGATAAAATATTTTCGCCCATACATTATCTAAAATGGCAACTGCATATCTTCTTTTAGGATCGAATCAAGGCGACCGACAATCAAACATTGCCAAAGCAATCTCTTTAATCAAAGAAGCCGGGATATTGGTCAACCAAGCATCTGCTCTGTACCAAACGGCAGCGTGGGGAAAAGAAGACCAGCCGGATTTTCTCAACAAAGCCATTCAAATCACCACCACTTTGGCACCGCCTGATTTACTTATAGAATTGAAAAGAATTGAAAAGCAAGTGGGAAGAAAACCAACGGAAAAATGGGGAGCTAGAGTTATAGACATTGACATCCTCTTTTATGAGGCACAGATTATCGAAACCACCGAATTAGTCATTCCACATCCCTATATCCAGGAAAGAAGATTCACCCTATTGCCACTCGCTGAAATTGCGCCTGCTTTTATTCATCCGGTGTTTCATAAAAGCATAGAACAACTTTTGAAAGAATGTCCGGACTCTTTAGAAGTCAAACCTTTTAAAGATCAAGATTCTCCACCGGTAATTTGAAAACCGGTAAAAGGATTTTAATTTCACTTCATCACAACTATGAAAAAGCCCTTTAAAGTTTCCTTAATTATTTTGGTGGTGGTCGCCATCGCTATATCGTTAGCGCCCTCGCGCCAAGATTCATTGACCAAGGTGGTAAACCGCTTCAACGCTAAATACATGGAAAAGGCACCTTATGATGCCATCATAGTGCCCGGTTATCCATACGAGTCAAAGAGTTATCCCGAACTGTTTACCACCCGGCTTTTTTTTGCCAAGGAGTTATATGAGAGCGGAGTGGCGCACAACATCATCTTTTCCGGTGCGGCGGTTCATACTCCTTACACAGAAGGAAAGGTGATGAAAATATTTTCAGAAGCTATGGGTATTCCTGCGGAACATACTTTTGTTGAATCCGAAGCACTGCATAGCTGGCAGAATGTAAAGTATGGGAAGAAGTTGGCAAAGAAGTTAGGATTCAAAAAGATTGCGGTGGCTACTGATCCTTACCAGTTGTCTTATTTGCGTTTGTTAGCACCCGGTATGCCGATTCTCTCTTTTCAGCCTGATACTCCTTCCATGCGTCATTATATACAGCCGTTGCCGGAGGTAGATGTAAGTCCGGCTTTTGTAAAAGATTTCATTCCCTTAAATGAACGGTAAAGCTATTTGCTGAACCTCTTTGCCCGATTCCAACGTTTCTCTTCGTCTGATTTTTCCATTCTCGGTTCTCTTAAATTCGCGAAGCAGCCATATCTGCTGCGGACGATTCAGTTTATCCAAGGCTTGTATGGCTTTGCTTATGGTCAGCAATTCTTCTTCCTTCACCTGAGTGGTTTCCAGTATCAATAACAACTTCGCTTCGCTGCTACCTGAATTTATCTCGGCGATAAAGAAGGGGCAAGAAATATACGGCTCCAATAGTGCCTCTATCTTTTCTGGATGAATCTTCACTCCCCCCCGGTTGATCACGTTATCTATTCTTCCCAGCCACTCAAATTCTGTTTCAGAAATAACCTTTACCAAATCCTTCGTGAGCAAGTTTTGCTGACCGAGTTGCGGCGCGTGAACTATCAAACAATCCATTTCATTTGCCGCAACGCTTATCCCCGGCAGAGTTCTAAAATACTGGTCGGGCTTTGTACCGTTTAATCTTTTCAAAGCAACATGGCTGATGGTTTCGGTCATGCCGAAGGTGGCATAGACTTCGTTCGTCATTTTCTTTATCTCTTCCAAAATTCCATAACGTATTTCTTCTCCACCCAAAATCACCCGGCGAATATTTTGCGCCTGATTAAATATTGTTCTATCCCCACTTATATCTGCCAACTGCATAGGAGTAAATGCGGCAAAGTCAAACAATAGCTTCTCATCTAATTCGCGCAATGGATGAATGGAAGGACGCATACAAAACAAGTTCATGCCTGCCACCATGCTGCGCACCAACATCATCATACCTGAAATTTTATTGGCCGGAAGACAAAGTAGCGCCCGGTCGCCCTTTTTTCAATTGCAGCGCCCGGCAAGTCATTTGAGCGCTTTGTCGCATCGCTTCTTTGGAATGGGTAACCGAAGAAGGTTGACCGGTAGAACCGGAAGTAAACACTTTGATATGTTCGATAGAAACATCCTGCCACTGTTCAATAAACTCCCAGATACCGCGCTCCCAATCGGGCAGATAATCTTTTAGCTGTGTATGGGATAAGGAAAGCAAATCCGCTTCGCTCAGAGTAGAAAAGTCAATCGAAAACACCCGGCAAGTTGTGGTATTTTTACGGAACCTGAGAAGGGACCGGTGTAGGTGCTATTTGCTTTGAAGAGTCGTTCCTGAAGGATTCACTTCTATGGTGGTCATTCCCGCTTTGATTACCGCACAGGCGGTGGGTTTTCTTTCGGCCATATCCATCAGGCAAACTACCTCGCTTTCGCGCAAATAAAGTTTGTTGAGGCTCATGCCGCCTAAGGTTTGCACCTTGGGGTCGCGGATGCCTTCTTTGGGGCCGGCAAAAATTGCCACCGGTTTCTCCGCTTTGTTGCGAATGGTAATCGTCACTTCCTGCTGATTGGCGGTATTCACTTCGGGCGCTTTGGGCGGCGTTTCGCTCCTTGCATTCACTTTGGGTACCTCTGCACCGGTGCTGGCAATACCTTGTGAATATATCGTAGGGCTAATAGCCATCAAACAAAATCCCATCATCATCGTTCTGAATATCGCTTTCATAATGCTCCAATTTTAGTGGGGTAAATCTACACCGGTTCTTCCGCAGTATAATGCACATAAAAACAGGAGAAAAAATGATGTATGAAATAATAGACCATAATCAAGGCCACATCGCCCTGTGCGGGGCAGAAAATAGAGGTTTTCTTTTCGACGATGAAACTTCCTATTTACCCAGAAGTTTAGCGAGTTGATTTTCAAGCGCGGTGCGCTCCATCACGAATGAGGGAACATTGGAGAATTTATCATTACATTCATTAATCAAATACATACAAGTAGTTTGAAAATAGTCGCGATGGCTCGCTTTCCAGGCCTCCTCCTTTTCGCTGCCAAAAATTTCTTCTACATAATAGATGCCCGGAGTTTCTTTAATCAGTACCGCCATATATTGAACCGCTGAATAAACGTTCATAAACTCATTAAAATCCATCGAGAAATAATCATCATCTCCGGCCATCATTACACGCTCTGTCAACCGGGCCGCATCCTGCATCACCTCCCGGTTTAGCTTTGCCAATTCCTTATCGCCCGACAAGAACCAGACAAAAAAATGAAGCGCAGCTATCATATCGGCTTTTCGGTGCCGGTTCAGCGTCAAGGCAAAGTGATCTGTGGTATCCATATCGTATCAAGATTTGAAGGGCGGAAAATAAAAAAGCGCCGCCGATAGCTATCGGAACGGAGCTTTTAAGTTTTATAAACTACAAAAGTCTTAGAGGCTGTTTGGATTTCTGTATAAAAAAAGTGTATCGCACAGAGCCACGGAGCATCACGGAGAAAATCCCTCTGTGTTCTCCGTGATGCTCCGTGGCTCTGTGCGATACATCAGATTCATAACAAATTCGGTTGTTCAAATCCAAACAGCTTCTTAAAGATTTTTGTTTTGAAAACACGAGTGGAGGCTCGCGCCAGTAGAAGTTTTCTTTTAGTAGCCACAGGCTACTTTCTCGCGAGGGCGCAGACAGATATATGCCCGGTTGGATTTGAGGTTGGTTGCCAGACGCTTTTGTCGCCGTTCTTAGACGGGTACATAGGCCTTTCTTTTTTTGCCAAGTTTTTTTTGATTTTAATAGTTATGAATAGAATTTATTGATTTTAACAGAAAAATGGAGCATTTGATGCTTTTAAGGCCGCTATTGGCTGTGTCAATGGCGCCAATGGCTGAGTCAGGGGCGCCAATGGCTGAGTCAGGGACGCCAATGACTGCGCCAAGTGCGCCAATGACTGAGTCAGAGACACCAATGGCTGCGTCAAGGACGCGAATGACTGAGCCATTGGCGCCAATGGGCGAGCCGTTTGTGCCGTTTAAGCATCTGGCGGCATGGTTGACACCCTTAGATAATCCATTTATGAAATCAGCAGATTGTTTGGAAATTAGAACCCGATGGTTTAGGCTCCCCCCGTCAAGCCCAAAGGCGAAGAAACTGGTGCAGAAGTCTGCTGCGGAAATTATAGATGTTTGAGATAAGAAAATCGTGGTGTGAAGCAGGAGGTGGTTTGTGTTATTTGTTCGCAATAGGGAAAAACAAATGTGGTATAGAAAAATGTCTTTTGACCTCTTTATGGGTTGCCCGAAGCGGTGGCCTGTTTATAGGTAGGGCAAAGTGTGGAGGGGAGGGCCGCGGCAGGGATAGAACGGAAATCCTTTTCTTCCTTATAAAGTTAGCGAGTAGAAAAGATTGGAGCGAAAGCCCGGCTGCCGCCATCATTCTCTATCAACTGCGGATGTGGACTGTCTTAGAATTTTAGAAGTGCACCACAACATGAACGTATCTGAGGGTTGAACTCGGGATGCGGCTATGATAAGGATGATTCTGATAGAAAAGATTTTCTCAAAATAAATGCCTACGACGAACTGTAGAGATATTTATGGCCCGAGTCATGATTTTGACCTTTAGATGATATATATTTGCACTTAATTAAAACCGAAACAATGAGTAGAAAAATGATGGTGTCGAGTATTATGACCCAAAACGTGATTGTGGCCAGTAAGAGCAGCAAATTCAGCCAACTGATAGAGTTTTTTACTGAACATAATATCCGCCACCTTCCGGTAACCAATGGTGACGAGTTGATTGGCATCATCAGCCAGAAGGATATGTTGAGATATTTAGGAATGAAATTAAGGAACGGGGCGGCTTTTAACATGGCATCGCTGGATGCTAATTTCGATATCGCGGATGTGATTACGCTGAATCCGGTGACGGTGAAGCCGGATGATAATCTGGAGTTGGTGTTTAGTATCTTGGCTGAAGGTAAATTTCAGGCGGTTCCTGTTGTGAAAGACGGAATGGTTCACGGGATTATCTCCAACAAAGACTTGATGAAATTGTTTCCCGAAGCTATTCGGGATTAGGTTAAAGCGTTGGCCAACTCTCAAAGAGTTGAGGTAGTCTTATTCAGCCAGCGTCTTAGCCAGCGCTGCATCATACAGATCTTGAAAAGAACTGACGCTGCCCCAACGGGCTTTGTCCACAAAGATCATGGCAGAGGTTACCTCGCCGATGTTTGAAAATTCTACATCATGTTTTGAAAGGATTTCAAAGAAGGAATCTTCTTTGCTCGACTTTACAGAAACCACTACGCGGCTCTGTGCCTCGCCAAACAGGAAGGCATCTTTGCGAAGGTCGCCGTCGGTTTCTATTTCAAAACCTTTCTTGCCCGCCATGGCCGACTCGAGCAGGGTGACAAACAAGCCGCCTTCGGAGATGTCGTGAGCTGATTCTACCACTTTTTCGGAAATCAATTCCTTGATTGCATTCTGAACTTTTACTTCGGTTTCTAAATCGAAATAGGGGGCCGGTGAGGAATTTACTTCGTGATAGCCGGTAAGATATTCGGATGAAGAAATATCGTTTTTCATTTCGCCGATGACATAGATCTTGTCTGCTTTATTTTTGAAAGCAAGCGAAGTAATTGTTTCTTTATCTTCAATCACACCCAGCATGCCAATGGTAGGTGTTGGAAATACGGCTCCGCCGTCGGTAGATTGATTATAGAAAGAAACGTTGCCGCCCGTCACCGGTGTGCCGAATGCTTCGCAGGCCAAGCCCATTCCTTTGATGGCATTGACAAACTGCCAGAACACTTCTGGTATATAAGGGTTACCGAAGTTCAGGCAGTTGGTGATGGCGGAAGGCTCGGCGCCACTACACACAATGTTGCGCGCAGCTTCGGCCACGGCTATTTGTGCACCTACCAATGGGTCTGCCCATACATAACGGGCGTTGCAGTCCACCGTCACCGCCAGGTGCTTTTTGCTTCCGTGAATACGCACCACGGCCGCATCGCTGGGCTGGTTGGTGGAGGTATTGGCAATGCCCACCATCGAGTCGTACTGTTCATAGACCCAGCGTTTGGAGGCAATATTGAGGCGCTGTACTAAAAATTCGGCTACCTTCTTTAGATTGTCAGGCAGTTCAACAGAATCAATATTGAATTTCTTATTCTCTGCAAAATAGGCTGGTTCTTTATATTCTCTTTCATAGATCGGCGCCCCGCCGCCCAAAACCAAACTCTCTGCCGGAACATCGGCGACTAGTTCGTCGTTCATAAAATACTGCAAACGGTCGCCGTCAATCACTTCGCCGATTTGAGTGCAATGCAAATCCCATTTTTCAAACACAGCTTCTACTTCCTTTTCCATTCCTTTTTTCACCACCAGCAACATGCGCTCCTGCGATTCGGAAAGAAGAATTTCCCAGGGCTTCATATTCTTTTGGCGCGTTGGGACTTTATCCAACCAAATCTTCATGCCTGATTTTCCTTTGGCACTCATCTCAGAGGTGGAGCAGGTAATACCCGCCGCACCCATGTCTTGCATACCTATAATAGCACCAGTCTTGATCACTTCTAAAGAGGCTTCGAGCAACAACTTTTCCTGAAAAGGATCTCCTACCTGCACCGACGGCAAATCATTCACTGAATCTTCGGTAATATCCTTTGAAGCAAAGGCTGCGCCGTGAATTCCGTCTTTGCCGGTAGCAGAACCAACGATATAAACCGGATTGCCGGCACCGTGAGAAGTGGCAGAAACCGTTTCTCCGATTTTCACAATACCAACGCTCATCGCGTTGACCAAAGGATTGGTTTGATAAATAGGATCGAAATAAACCTCGCCGGCTACGGTTGGCACCCCGAAGCAATTGCCATAGGCTCCGATTCCTTTCACAACACCCTTGAGCAGATACTTGGTTCGGTCGTTTTTTAAATCTCCGAAGCGAAGTGAATTAAGCGCAGCGATGGGTCGGGCGCCCATCGTGAAAATATCGCGGTGAATGCCACCCACACCGGTTGCCGCGCCTTGATAAGGCTCTAAAGCAGAAGGGTGATTGTGTGATTCTATCTTGAAAGCACAAGCGAGCCCATCGCCCAAATCAACCAGTCCGGCGTTCTCTTCTCCGGCTTCTACCAGCAGGTGTTTGCCTTTGCGGGGAAGTGTCTTTAACCACTTGATAGAGTTCTTGTAACTGCAATGTTCGCTCCACATCACCGAGTAAACGCTTAACTCGTTAAAGTTAGGGCTGCGGCCTAATACCTGTTTAATCTTTTCAAATTCTTCGGGTAATAACCCTAATTGTTTTGCTGTTTCTAAAGTGCTTGTTTCCTGTTTCATGCCTGAAGTTGCCATATCTGTTTTGTAAGGAGCGCAAATGTAATAATGTTCACAGTTGACCGTTCAAGGTTCACAGAAAATCACATTCTCTTTTTATTCACATTTCCAGCCGTGAACAGTCCACCTCTCGAAGGTTAAAGTTCCCATCTTGTTTGTAAACTAAGAGCCGAAAGGTACTTTTGTCCCACTTATGAAATTCAGATATTACATCCTCTATGTTTTTGCTATTGTTTCGCTGGCAGGCTGCAAACAAGATTTTAAAGTAACCGCCGATTATGAAGAAACACCTGTGGTCTATGGTTTACTCAACTGGCAGGAAACGCGACATTTTATCCGTATCCAAAAGGGATTCCTGATAGAAGGTAATGCCTATGTAGCTGCCGGCGTACCGGATTCTATTTATTATAGAGATATATTGACCGTTCAATTGAAAGATGCCAATGGTGGCGCTACTTTTGATTTGAAAAGAGTGAATGGCGATACGCTCAACCCACCTTTACCCAAAGACTCTGGTGCTTTTGCCAAATCACCCAACATTCTATATACATTCGACGGAAACCTAGACCCTTCCAGAACGTACCGTCTGGAAATCAAAAACAATGAAAGCGGTAAAGAAATCTTTGCCACCACCACTATGGTCAAAGACTTTAGTGTGTTTCTCCCACTGCGCGGCACTAAGCTGAATTTAATCAGCATCAACTCACCAGCCATTCGCTGGAACCTTGCAGAAAATGGAAGTCTTTACGACTTCACAGTGCGGGTTTATTATGTAGAACATAAACTTTCAGACAATAATTATAGCAAGGACACTTTTATTGACATACCCTTCCTGAGATTACAACCACAGGAATATACCCCAGGAGGATATTATGAATCCAGATTCAATTCTGATATTGTTCTCCGGTATATAGCGTCGCGTCTTCCTGCAAACAATGACCTGTTCCGCGAATACGATAAGGCAAAGGGCATGCAGTTCATTTATGCAGTTGGCGGAACGGAGTTGGGCAAATATATCTCTTCCCGCAATGCGCAAGGTGGTATTACTTCTAATGAAGCCTTGCCTCCTTATACAAATGTAGATGGTGGGGTAGGTCTTCTTTCGAGCCGCTACTTCAAAACAGTAGATAGCGTTTTCTTGTCTGATGCCGGTATAGACAGCCTTGCCTGTCAGGAAGTTATGAAACCCCTTCGGTTCAAGAACCACTACGGAAACTTCTGTAACTGACAAATTGTCAGGCTATTTTCGACCGTTTGACAAAATTTTTCTTGTCTTCGGCTGCAAAGTATTCACTAAAATGTCATTTTTGCCGCCCCTGAGTAAAAATGCCTCTGTGGCATAAGGATTGCACTAGGGAGCAGTAAAATAATAATCATGGGAAAAATAATAGGTATTGACTTAGGAACCACCAACTCGTGTGTTTCCGTAATGGAAGGAAGCGACCCGGTCGTTATCCAGAATGATGAAGGTAGAAGAACTACTCCTTCTATTGTGGCGTTTTTAGCTAATGGGGAAAGGAAAGTTGGAGACCCGGCCAAGCGTCAGGCGATTACCAATCCGACAAAAACAATCTCTTCGATTAAGCGCTTTATGGGCTTGCACTTCAGCGAAGCGGGGAAGGAGATTCCTCGTGTTCCCTATAAGGTGGTGAAGGGGGATAATGACACGGTGCGTGTAGATATTGACGGCAGACTTTACACCGCTCAGGAACTTTCGGCTATCATTCTTCAAAAGATGAAGAAAACCGCTGAAGATTACTTGGGTCAGACAGTGACCGAAGCTGTTATAACTGTTCCGGCTTATTTTAATGACAGCCAGCGTCAAGCAACGAAAGAAGCAGGTGAAATAGCCGGCTTGACCGTAAGAAGGATTTTGAATGAGCCAACCGCAGCCGCTTTGGCTTATGGTTTGGATCAGAAACACAAAGATCAGCACATTGCGGTGTATGACCTTGGAGGTGGAACCTTTGATGTCTCTATACTTGAAATGGGTGAGGGAGTGTTTGAAGTGAAGTCTACCAACGGCGATACGCACTTAGGAGGGGACGATTTCGACCATGAAATTATTCAGTGGTTGGCTGATGAGTTCCAGAAGGAAGAAAGGATGGATCTGCGCAAAGACCCCATGGCTTTGCAACGCTTGAAAGAAGCTGCTGAAAAAGCAAAGATTGAGTTATCTGCTTCGCAAGAAACGGAAATTAACTTGCCTTATATCACAGCGATTGACGGAGTGCCTAAGCACTTAGTGAAGAAGTTGAGCCGTGCTAAATTTGAGCAACTGTGCGACAAGTTGGTGGAAAGAACATTGGAGCCTTGCCGTCAGGCCTTGAAAGATGCGGGCATGAACGCTTCGGAAATCAATGAAGTGATTTTGGTGGGTGGCTCTACCCGTATCCCTAAAATTCAGGAAGTAGTAGAAAAGTTCTTCGGCAAAAAGCCTTCTAAGGGTGTGAACCCCGATGAGGTGGTGGCTGTAGGGCTGCTATCCAAGGTGGAATCATGAGCGGTGAAGTAAAAGATGATATCGTATTGGTGGACGTTACCCCGCTTTCTCTTGGTTTGGAAACCATGGGAGGTGTCATGACCAAGTTGATTGACGCCAACTCGACCATTCCAACTAAAAAATCGCAGGTGTTTACCACCGCCCAGGACAACCAGCCTTCGGTAGAGATCCATGTATTGCAAGGCGAAAGAAGTATGGCGAAAGACAACCGTACTATCGGGCGCTTTCACTTAGACGGCATTCCGCCTGCTATGCGTGGAACACCTCAAGTCGAGGTAGCCTTTGATATTGACAGCAACGGGATTCTACATGTTCATGCCAAGGACAAAGGAACCGGCAAGGAACAATCTATCCGCATCGAAGCCACTACCGGCTTGTCGAAGGAAGAGATTGAAAAGATGAAGAACGAAGCCAAAGCCAATGAAGACGCCGATAAGAAAGTGCGCGAAGAGGCAGAGAAGATGAACATGATAGACACGCTCATCTTCCAAACCGAAAAGCAAATGACTGAGATAGGTGAGAAGATTCCTGCTGATAAAAAGACAGCGATTGAAACTGCCTTAGCCGACTTGAAGAAAGCGAAGGAAGGAAAGGATATAGCCGAGATGGATAAAGCCGCCGAGGTGTTGAATACTGCATGGCAGGCTGCTTCGCAGGATATCTATAACGCTACTCAACAAGCAGGTGCTACACCTGGAGCCGACAACTCTGGAGCCGAAAGCAGTGCTTCTGCCAATGGCGCAGGTGGAGACAATGTGACCGATGTGCCTTATGAAGAAGTAAAAGAAGACGATAAAAAGTAGTTAGTGGTTGACAGTTAGCAGTTAACCGAAAAGATGGGTTTACTGCCGACTGTTATCTGCCAACCGAAGAATTGTTGGATGTTGCCATGGTTTTACCATAGTAACGGGTCCCTCCCTGGTAAGGAGGGACTTTTTTATTTCTCGCTTTCCATAGCGGGGGATAGCTGTTGAATCTAAGTCAAGCGCATAATTGTCAAACCGCAACTGCTCAAAGAACCATATTGATGCCTTGATTAAATTTTTTGAAGAAGCGTTTGTAAGAGGTATCGCTCGGGATTTGTTTCCATCCGAATATTTTCTTGAGCGTATTGTCCAATCGCAACACATGAGTGTGAGAAAACTTGTAACATCCTAACCAAACAGATAGCAGGAAGCTCTCTACAATGTCCTCAACTCCATATCGGTTATTACTGGTGCTCTTCGGTATAGGTAATGCCTGAATGAACTGCCGAAGTTTTATCTTTTCAGAGAATTGTTGCCTCATCGAAAAGCCACCCAGACGGTGGCTTTATCATCGCTGTATTCAATGGAATAGTTGCTGTTTTTCATGTAAGTTTTGCTTACATCAGATAATCAACTTTCTTCCCTCTGTCAAATACAACTTTATTAACGGCTACTGTCTATTTGCGGTTAAAGCAAGAAGGAGTCATGCACCAAATTGCGTTGGCTATCAAATTTCACAAAGGATAGTTCACTCCTCCAAATCCGGCAGGCTGACTTTTTTACCATCTATCTTATAGCGAATGCGGTAGTAATCCAAATTATCTATCAGCCAGGGTTCAACTTGCCAGGTGAAGGGAAACAGATTATTGCTGATGAACAAACACAGGTTAACCTTTACATACTGAATCAGAAAGACATCTGTATCCACATTATCATGGACATTTAAAAATTTGGCCTGAGCGACTATTTCATCCATCAGTTGTGGATTGCGAACGCTGGCCTGAAACATTCCGTCACCGATGACCGTAAAATCACGAAAGCCCTGCCTTTTTAATTCATTCACCATCGTCAGAATGTTGCGGGCGCCTTCGCTATTTGATTGGGTTATATCTCGGGCATTTATTATCACCATCCGCTGATTCAGCCTTCCTGTTTCAAAACATTTTTCGCCCGCATGATATATTCCAAACCTTTTAACCGCTTCGCTGCTTGCCAAAAAATCTTCTACATCGAGGCTATTGTTTAACACCGTGGTAAACCATTCCGGAAATTGCTCCGACTCGGTCTTCTTAAATTCATTCAAAGCTTTATCCAGCAATTGCTTCAGTTTATCGGAGCTCACCTTTTTTTGGGGCGGCAGTCTTGAAAGTACCACCAACAGCGCTTTTTGGTCAAAGGCCGTAGTTTTATCATCGCCTACGTGCTTCAGGGTAAAAATATCGAGCAGTTCTTTTCGCGAGTTCACCTTTTCGCGCACTCCCATCCTAAATTCATCTTCATTGCTGAATCCACCCCGCATACCGGCATCATAATCCGCAAAGTTTTTATAGCCTCTTTCTTGCGCCAACTTATAATGACGACCATCGCTGAACCCGTTTAAAAGCGCGGTTTTAAGTGTGTCATAATTTTCAAAACTCTTTTCCTCTGCCCATCGAAAAAGAGTTAAAGGGTTATTCACTGAGTCGTCGGGACCATGTATGTTTGGGTTTGTTTTTTTAAACTTGGTCCAATCCTTGTAGCCATTCACAAAGCCCAGACTCTTAATTTTTTCATACAAGGCGAGGTCGGTAATGTCAGCCTCGTGAACCACTTGCAGATCTTCATATTTTTCAAGATGTTTTTCGCGGGCTTCATAAAAATGCCGGGAATCCGGAAATCCACCTTCCATTGATTTTTGATAATCTTCCAGTGTTTCAAATCCCTGCGAAGTTTGCATTATCAAACTGCCACTCTGGTGAAATCCAAAAATCATTTCTTCTTCATCGGCCTGTAGTTGCAAAATATGCCTGGGCTTGTGCGAAGTTGCCAAGCGATAAAAGTCATCCAGACTTTGCAACTCCAATTGATTGCCGCCGCCCTTCATCCGGACGCGCAAATACTGGAAAGATGCTTTAGGGTTCATGCTTAATCGAGGTCAATATATTTTTTCGTTTTCTTCACCGCCTGCGTTTCCGCTGCGACCGCCGGTGGGGCTTCGCCCACTACTCCGCGCATACACATAAAAGGATAGCGTCGCTTGCGCTCATCGTCCTCCGTGTCTTTCAGCGCCTTCAACTTCAACCAGGTTTCAGGGGTGAAAATGCCCAGCGTTTCATAAAAATCTCGGATAAACCACATCGGCGCTTCCCCCAGATACACTTCCACACTCGATCCCGGATATTTATTTTTTTATATCCCGCACAATATCATTTTCATCAAAATGTTTTTGCAGCGACACCGTTAATGGCTTCACCTGATCGAGATAAAACTTCAGCGTATCCGCACCTTTGGCGCCGCTTTCTGCCAACGTTATCCATTCATCTACGGCTTTTCTGAAATCACCCGAAACTTTCTCCGTGTCTTTGCGAACCGTCAGCAACTCTTCGGTATTCATTCCGTTCAGGTTCGGAAACGTAAAGCAATGATCTACATAAGGATTCGCTGCATCCTTCACGCCCCATTCTCCGGGGGCGAAAATAGGGTGGCGGGGCAAAAAATCTTTGGTATAAAATTCCTGCGTCAGGCAGAACATAGCCGGTGGTGGAATCTCCTTCTCCCATTGCCGCTGTAAAAATTTGCTGGCCGGAAAGTAGGGTTTCTTATCGTTTTCTGAATTTTGTATATCCATGGGCGTAAATTCAAACTTGTTCTTCTCCATCAAACCCGCCAGATAACTCAAACCGCCGGGCGAGGACATTTTAACCATATACTCCACATAGCCCTGATAATAAGCATCCACCATCCGTTCCGCGCGCTTTATAAAAATGATATCTTCCTTTGACTTATGCTTTTTCTGGCGTACCGCATGCAAGAGCTTGAAGATTTTTTCCATGTCCAGAAAGCCTGCATCATTCTGGTTGGCGTAAAATTTGCGCATCATTTCCACCTTGTTCTTTTCTCCCTTCACCTGCTTATAATGCTCGGCCAGATGAATAGCTATGTGCGTGCTGCCGACGGTCACCGCCATATCACTCAAAAAATAGGCGGCCCGCAAAGCGACCGATTCGCCGGAGATATTGATTTTTTTCGAAGAAAGATTACAAACCAGTGTGTTCATGGGTTTATTGTTTTGGCAAATTAAATAAACCTTCAAAAAATATGAAGGAGGGGATATACACAACTCGGTTTGGAGGATGAAGACGAAAAGTTCTGCCCGAACTCAAAAACCGCCAAACCCGAAACTAATAGGTTCAGACCCGATTTAATAAGTTTCACTAGCCAAACTATTAGTTTGACCTCCCAAACTAATAGTTTCGCATCTCCAAACTAAAAGAATCACTGCCCAAACTTATCGTTTGGACCTCCAAACTATTAGAATCACTGCCCAAACTAATAGTTTGACGTTCCAAACTAAAAGAATCACTGCCCAAACTAATAGTTTCACCTCCCAAACTATTAGAATCACTGCCCAAACTAATAGTTTGGCTTGGCAAACGATTAGCTTTTGGGGGAAGTTTTTTTGTGGGTGGGGGAAGACCAATAGATTGAGGGAGCGATGGGAGCTTTCAATCGAGCCAACAAATATATCGGCTTATTTTGCTGTTAATACCTTGGTACATTCTTCTCCAAATTGACTGATGATTCTCACCGCAATTTTTTGTCCTTTCTTTTTGATTTCGATTGGATGAGAAATGTGTCCGTACAAACGGTCAAATGCTTCATCGTCTATTTCAATTTTCAAGGTTTTTTCAACTTTCTTTTTGGTGCTGTCTTTGGCAAGGTTGTCTAAGCCTTTTTTCCACTTGTCAAATTCAGATTTATCACCACCGCAGAAGAAAACTTGTTTTACCACAAAGTTGCTGCCATCATAATCTTCATCCACCATCCAATATGCAATGTCGTGAACATTTCGAGGTTTTACTTCATCTTTAATTGGGTCGTAAATGTCTAAGCCTTTTATTTCAAGGGTTGCTTCTTTGCCTTTTATGTACAGGTCAATATCAGGTTCGCCAATGGTTACAAAACTGGCGGCTGATTTAGCCGGTTTCTTTTTCAACCCTTCTTGCAACAAATCATCGTGAATGCGGACTTTATCAACTTGGAATGTTCCCATACTTTTGGTTTGCGAACCGCCTTCAATATCGCTTTCAAAACTAAAACCGAGAATGATTAACCAACCTGCATCGCCACGGCTGCGGCATTCTCTTATGGCTTCGTTTACTGCTGTTTTACTAACTGTGCCAAACTTTGGCCCGATATGAAAATAGGCTTTCTTTTCGCCTACACCATTCATATAAAATCCTTCTGCGTGTAAATACGAATGACTTAATAATTCTACACTGCGGAAAACCACCATTTCATCTTTTCTTCCGTTTTTAATACCTGCACTTAGTAAGTGTTGTTTTATCACTTCTTCAAATGCTCCCTCTTCTTCGTTTACTCTTACTTCATCGTCTAAATCTTCGGGGCTGATTGGCTCAAAGTTTTGTAAAGTTTCTACCGTGAAAGGACCACTTACACGAAGCCTACTTTTATCTTCAATTGGTTGGTCAAATAAGGTTTCTTCACTGCCACTTTCATCATTCGCTAATGAACCTAAAGTTATATGTGGTACTGTTCTGTATTGAAAACCTTGTCTTATGTCAGAATTCAGTTCGTCATAAAGTTTATAATATGAAAATACAGACGTCATCAAACGCTGTTTGGCAATATTTAAAGCGATACGACTTGTATCAATTGTAATCCATCTTCTGCCATATTGTTCAGCTACAACCGCTGATGTTCCACTTCCACAAGTAGGGTCAAGAACTAAATCGCTTGGGTCGGTTGTCATTAAAATACATCGCTCAATAACTTTATTTGATGTTTGAACAACATAACGTATATCTGATGCACCGTGTGTATCATCCCAAATATTATGAATTTCTTGCACAGGAAAATCATCAAAATATCGAACATATGTTGGCAAATTGCCTGGTGCCATAATTCTTTTCTTTTGCACCAATTTCATCATTCCGTTAAAGTTTGTTTTCCAACTATATTTTTGTGCTTTGAAAACTCTTTTATCAATTTCAAAATCGTAGAAACAAGATTGTGTGTAGCCTGATGACATTAAATTGTCAAGAAAGAAATGCTTACTATTTTTTAGTGATTCAGGATTATCTCTTTCTTCTTTAGTCATTTTTCTTCTAGTTCCATCTACTAGTTCAAGCCAAGTGTAACCTGTGCCTTTTCCAAATTTTTTATCGTCATAAAGTTGGCGATATTTCACTTTATTCTTATCTTTTGCATACCAAATAATGTAATCACTTACAGAAGCTAAACCTGAAGAACCTAATGGAAGAGATTTTTTAAAAGTTATTAAAGAGAAGAAATTTTCGCTACCAAATATTTCATCCATTAGACTTCTAACTAAATGAACATTTTCATCGCTAATTTGAACAAAGCAAGAACCGCTTTCAGTTAAAAGTTCTTTAGCTATTAACAAACGGTCACGCAAATAAGTTAAGTAAGAATGTATTCCCATTTCCCAAGTATCTCGAAACGCTTTTATCATTTCAGGTTCACCTGAAAGCATTTCATCACTTCCATCCTTTACATCTCGGTTATTCAATTTTATTTGCCAATTACTACCATATTTAATTCCATAAGGCGGGTCAAAAAAATGGTTTGCACTTGACCTGCCATTCCTTCCCTTTCTAGTAAACTTGCCATTACTAAATGGCTATCACCTTGTATTAGTCGGTTTGTCCAACCATCTTGGTGGTGGTAGTATTCGCTTACTTTTTCTATTTCATCTTTATCCAGTGCATTGCCAAAGAGTTCGTTTACACTAAACAAATCCATTTGGTCGCTTTTGGTTTCTGTAACATTATACAGATTTTTTATTAGCGTTTCGGGTGCTATGTGTTCGTGTCGGTAAAGGCTGCGTATGTCCACTCGTAACAAATCGTCACGGTCGTCATTAACATATTTATTCAGCCAAAACAATTCAGGGTCTTGTCCACGATGCACTACAGGGTTTTTAGGTAATTCCAAAACCTTTTTACCACTGCTTACTTTTTCGTTGGCATCTTCATACCCTGCTTCTTCCTTGCTAGGTATATGGGCGCGTTTGTCGCCTTTATGCTTGATGGATTCTACTTTCTTTGCCATTGTCTTAACTATGATTTAGTTGATTTTTTGATTGACTATGATTTCTTTTTAGGCTTCATTACTCTTTTGAATTGCAAACTTTGACTTCCGAAGTTGATGAGTAAACCAATTTGCATCTTGTATGCCTCCAGATAGTTGATGGCTTGTGCCAGATGCACATCCTCTAATTGGATGACTGCTTTCAACTCTACCATAATTTTCCCCTCGACAAAAAAATCTACTCTCCTTTTTCCTATTTCTTGCCCCTTGTAGGATATTTCCATTTCATGTTCGCGGCTAAATTGTAGTCCCTGATTTCTCATTTCAATTTCTAAAGCCCGTTGATAAATTACTTCCTGAAAACCATTGCCAAGAATAGAATGGACTTCCATAGCGCAGCCTATTATCTTTCCAGTCAATTCGCTTTCGGGATATTGTTCTTTTATCATAGTATTCATTGAATCATTTTCAATCATGGTTTAGACAATGGACGCAATTTTTTCGATTAATTGATTCTTAATGTTTCTGATGTCGTTTGCCACTTCAATAAAATGCCATTCGGGATATTCGTATTTCTCCTTCAAAGCATTTACGGCAGGTATCCAACGGTTTTCTACAAACCATTTTTTCTCTGCTTTGTCTTTGCTCATTCCACTAATTTCTATCATTAGATTTTTGATAGTGCCGTCTTTGCTTTTTACCCGTGCAATAAAATCGGTAAAGTATTGTCGGTCTTTTCCGTCTTTGGTGTAAGGAATAGCAAAGCCTAAGAATTGATTTTTTACATAACATTCTACCGTTCCTATTTCTTCTAAAGTCTTGGCACAAATACCTTCCCAGTCGCTATCCATTACCACATAATTTACATGGCTTTTTTCAGTTGGGTAAACATCTTTTACGGTGTTTCCGTTTACATATTTAGTGCTGCTAAACTTGTTGTAATAGTTAAACACTGGTCTTATATGTTCGGTAGTATTGTTTTGCGGATTAATGCCACGGGCAATATGGTCAACTATTTTCTTTGGTTCTTCAAAGTAAAGCAGTCGTTTAAATCGTTGGTCTGTAATGTTGAGCAACAATACTTTTTTGTTGTACCATTCTGCTACAATGCTTTTGAGTTTATTGAATTTTTGAAAACGAGGATTGCCTTCCTCATCGCTGAAATGGTGTTTTATAAGCTCTTTGGTGATAAGAAAAATCAATTCATTGTCTCGTTTTTCCAATACTCCTTTTACTTGTAACTTTTCTTCTGATGCAGAAATAGGACTGGTCATAATGGTTTCGGTCGGAAATTTAGAACCATCTATTTCATAGTTTTCTATTTTGCTGAAATCGTGTTTTATTTCACCGTCTAAATTTTCTATACGGTAGCCAACCACATTTGGAAAATCAATTTCCATTTTCGCTTGTCTTGCAGGAATAGAAGCAATGTGTGTTAAGTCAACTGGTGGCGGTGGTGGTTCGGTTTTTCCACCTTTAAACATTTTGAAAGGAACGCCAATGATATGGGCATATTCAGGCGGAAATTTTTCAATTACAATTTTGCGTTTGTCGCTGGTTGGGTTTCCGTCTTTGTCGTAGCCTTGCAAAAAATAATTCATTCTTCGCAAAGCTCTACCTGCCACTTGCTCACAAAGCAATTGCGAGCCAAAGGCACGTAAGCCCATAATATGAGTTACTGTATTGGCATCCCAACCTTCGGTAAGCATTGAAACAGAAACCACACAACGAATATGTGAACCTAATTTCCCTTGTCGGCCAACAGTGTTTACCACTTCCCGCAAAATTTCAGCATCAGAAATTTTATCGGTGCTTCCCTGTCCGTGAATACGGGCATAATCTTTTTTAAATTCTTCTATTTCAGAAGAAAATATTTTCTTGAAATCGTCATTTATTTGTTCCCCGTTTTCCAAAGCATCACTGTCAATAAGCAATGTAGGCGGTCGTTTTAATGGTTTGTTAGTTGCAAGGTCGTAATTTGAAAATAATTCTTTTGCACCTTTTACAGTTACTGTATTTCCTTCGGCATCGTCGTACTGATAACCTGCAATGTATTTGTACACTTCTTTTGAAACACCGGTATTATTGCATACCGCAATAAATACTGGCGGTGCAGAAAAGATGTTTGCTTTTTCTTCTTTGTGTTTTCTAATGCCGTTAAAGTATTCTACATAGTGGTTATAAAATTGATCTAAGGCACCTTTCACTAATAAAGGCAGTCGTGGTGGCAATTCAATAAACTTATTGCCTTCGGCTGCTGCATCTTTCTTTTGTGTCCGTTGTCCCTTTTTGGGTAGTTCATCTTTAACGTGGTCGTACAAATTTCGCAACACAGGCATGGTTAATTCTTGTGTGTTGTCGCTTTCTGGAAGAAAGGGAATTTTCACCAATCCACTTTCAATAGCCTCGATTAAACCAAAATCAGAAACAACCCAAGGAAATAAGCTATAGGGTGTGTAACCTGAACCCGTTAAATAGTAAGGCGTTGCCGAAAGGTCATAAACACTTTGAACCTTGAACTTTTTTGTAATCTCTCTCAATCCGCTGAACCATACGGCTGCTCTTGCGTTTTCATCTGCTTCTTCGTTGTCAGTAGTTTTACTTTTTGATTTTGGTAAATAGCAGTGATGTGCTTCGTCATTCAAAATCAATACCCTGCTTCCAGCTTTAAATTTTCCTAAAGTTCTTTTTACCACTTGGGCAAAATCTTCTTTATTGCCCGTATTAATTTTCTTACCCTCCAAATTTACTTTGCCATCAAACGGACTGCGTTTGTTTCCCTGTAATATCTTAGGTTCAAATGTGTGATAGTTGGTAATGACTAATCTTGCATTTAGGTTTTCCAAACGGTGCTCCATATTGGCAGGAATCAAACCACGAACACGGTAATAATCTTCAATGTCTTTTGGGTTTTTATTTTTCGTATCCACAAACAAAACACCCAAGCGGCTTTTAATGGTAATGCCTGGAGCAACGATTAAAAAGTAGTCAGCAAAACGGGTATCATTTCTGTATTCTTGTCTGTTGAAGTAGTGGTAACAAATTAAACAAGCCATTACAACCGTTTTGCCAGAACCTGTCGCCATTTTAAAAGCAATTCTTGGCAATTGATCTGTTGCATCATCGCTTACTGTTTGCTGTCCCTTACGTAGCAAGTTTAAAATGTGTTGCCCAGCGTTAGATTTTTCTGCCACTTCATTGATCCAAATAGCCGTTTCAACAGCTTCTTGTTGGGCAAAGAATAATTTTTTTGTTACTAATCTTTCTGTATTGTTGAACCAAAAAGTCAGCAGTTCTTTGGTAACTCTTGTTGTGTTGGGATAATTTGCTGTTCTCCAAATTCCAATTTCCTTGCGACACAGATTAATAATGTGATTCAAATATTCACCAGCATCTTCATTCCATTCAAAAACCTCTTTCTGCCCACTTTGTCTGGAAGGTATGACGGCAGCATCCGTTTTAAATATCCTCCGGCCTTTGCAAATACTCTTATAATCCAAACTCCCTTCGCTATCAGTGTCATAGTGCAGCAATGGCTCTAAGTATGGACTGTTTAATATGGGATTCTCTGCACTCATATATTAATGTCTGTCATTTAATTTTTGCGAAAGGCTCGCATTTTTCTGTTCGTATCCTGTTGGCAGTGTCGTCATAGCATTGCATCTAACATCTATTATGCGAAATAAATTTATCAAAAGTTTCGCTTTTCCAATATCAGTCAAAAGTTAAACGGTTGCCGGTATATTTTTCATAATGGCTGAATGCGTATAGCGTGATGCTGCGCAGTTGTTCCATTCTTTCAATGGGTTTCAGTCCTCTCCAATAGGAAATTTGCGCTTCCTGCTCTTCCTCAAAAGAATTAAAAAAAGTAAGGCGCTTTTTGCTGTAATCAGCGGCGGGCTCTTCTGCTTTATCTGGTTTATCGTCTTGCATGAGTCTAAGCTGTGATAAATAAAAGAAATCCTCCCGTTCCTACAAGCAAATCCCCCTCCTGAATTTTGCAAAAGGAGCTTGATAGAATCCTTCGAGTACCGGTTAAAGCAGGGCTAGAAAAAAAATGACAATAAAATGACAAAACTCATGCAATAAATAAATAGGCCTTAGCGTTAGTAGTTCAAAGCCAGGTGAAAATACAGCTTTTAAAAACGAAAATGAAAAGAGTATGAAACAGAGAAGCGAGTAAAATTTCCGGGCAATTTCCTGGGTAGAAATTCACCGGAACGGGTTAATGGCTTCTCGACTGAAAAGGTCGGGAGATAAAGGCACCTCGTTACCACAGCCTTCGATGGCATTCATTTTCTTAATCTTTTAATTCTAATTTTTATGAAAAAGTGTAATAAGCGTTCGCTTAAAACAAGACGCGAACGTAATAAAAACCGGGTAAACCGGTTGCGGAACGAGTTCCGCCGTAAAATGGGACCGTATATGCCCATCATGATACTGGTGAGTATCAGTTACAAGTTCAATTTGTTAACCAGTGCAGAAAAGGTGTATGAAAGGTTGATCTTTCACATCTTTATGCTGACGGGGAATGGAAATTTTCCGGTGGTGGATCCGACCTTAGCAGATTTGCAGCTCAAGGCAGATCAGTTGCAGGTTTTAATCAACCAAGCGAAGAATGGTGACCGTCTGGTAATTGAGCAAAGGGATATTATAGCCAGAGAGGCCATTGAACTGATTCGTTCTTTAGGAGCGGATATACAGAAGAAGAGTGGGGGAGATGCGGAAAAAATCCATAGTGCCGGATTCAGTACCCGCAAGGAACGCACTTCGATTCAGCCTTGCACGAAAGTGGTGATTGGAAAAATCACTTCGCTGGGCTCCGGTGACATTACTTTTGAACTGTTGAAAGTGTTAACGGCCAAGGTGTATGTGGTCATGGTTAGCACACAGTTTTCGGGCGCACCGTGGTATCTTGCCGCGCATTCTGATAAGCTTTCTTTTAGCATAGACGGCTATGAAGATGGCGATGATTTTGTCTTTCTCAGTGCGAGCACGAGGTATTTTTTCAGGATTTATGCCTGGAATCGCCTCGGTAAAGGCGAAAACAGCGAAACAGCAGATGCTATCTGTCTTGCTTAGGATTTCTGGCTTAAGGCCCCGCCGCGAGGCGGGGCTTTTTTGTTTTGGGAGATGGAGAGGATGGGAGAGGGATTTTATTGAATCTCTATTATCCCATAAAACAAAAAGCCTCAATTAGAGGCTTTTTGTTTGGAAAGTGAAGAGTTAGATTCTGTGACTCCTCCGATTATATCGGAGTGTTTTGAACCTAAATTTTAGTGGAAGCTACAGGGTTCGAACCTGTGACCCCTCCGATTATATCGGAGTGTTCTGAACCTAAATTTTAGTGGAAGCTACAGGGTTCGAACCTGTGACCCTCTGCTTGTAAGGCAGATGCTCTGAACCAGCTGAGCTAAGCTTCCAAAACGGAGCGCAAATGTATAAGAGTTAGTGAATTATTCAAGAACAAAATAGAAAATTTAAAAGCTGACTACACAGTCGTCCTGTTCTACCATAATTCCTTCGTGTAAATACACTTTTTTAACTTCTCCTTCGACCGGTGCCGTTATTGTTGATTCCATTTTCATGGCTTCGATGACAAATAAAGGCTGGTTTTTAGATACCAGTTCACCTTCTTTCACAAATACCTTTATTAGTTTTCCCTGCAAAGGGGCACCAATATCGTTGGCATTGGTGGTTTTCAGGTGTTGAATTTTTGTGGACTTGACTGTTCGGTCTTGTACATGGATAGAGCGCGTTTGTCCGTTGATCTTGAAAAATACATCGCGTATTCCTTCTTCGTTGGGTTCACTCATATTCAGGTAGCGCACCAACAAACTCTTACCCGGTTCAATGGTGATGAGAATTTCTTCGTAGGGTTTCATGGGATAATAGAAAGCCGGAGTGGGAATGGTGGATACATCACCGAAGTTTTTTCGGAACTTATAGTATTCGTCGTAAACCTTGGGATACATTTTCATAGAAAGAAAATCTTCTTCCGTCCTGTTTTCATCATATTTTGCCCGAAAGGCGTTTAACTCCCGGTCGAAGTCGGTAGGTGCCAGATGTGCATTGGGACGGTCGGTAAAGGGGGCTTCATCTTTTAGAATTATTTTTTGAAGTTCTTTAGGAAATCCTCCATAGGGTTGGCCTAATTCGCCGCGGAATAATTGTTTGACAGAATCGGGAAGAGAAAGCGTTTCCCCCTTCTTCATGATATCCTCAACGGTTAAATCGTTCGAAGTCATAAACAAAGCCATATCTCCTACTACTTTGGAAGAAGGAGTGACTTTGATTAGATCGCCGAACATTTCATTGACTTCGGCATAGTTCTTTTTGATGAGTTCAAACTTGTCTTCTAATCCAAGCGAACGCGCTTGCGGAAGGAGATTGGAGTATTGTCCACCGGGAATTTCATGCTCATACACTTCGGCTGTTCCAGCTTTCAATTCACTTTCAAAAGGATAGTAATACTCGCGAACTACTTCAAAATAGTTGGAGTAAGCGTTTAATGAAGGCAGGTTAACCCGATTTTCCCGTTTATGCCCTTGCATCATGGCTACGATAGAGTTAAAATTGGGCTGGGAGGTAAGCCCACTCATGGAAGCCAGAGCCACATCAATCACATCTACTCCTGCCTCAATGGCTTTCATATAGGTAGCCGCCTGAAGAGAACTGGTGTCATGTGTGTGAAGATGTATGGGAATTTTGATCGCGTTCTTTAGCTCGCTGATAAGGATTTCAGCAGCATAGGGTTTGAGTAGTCCGGCCATGTCTTTGATAGCCAAGATGTGTGCGCCTTCGCCTTCAAGTTGTTTTGCCAGTTCAATGTAATAAGCGAGGTTGTATTTTTTATTTTTCTTTTCATCTAGAATGTCGCCGGTATAGCAGACACAGGCTTCAGCAATAGAGTTGGTTTTTTCTCTGACGGTTTTAATGCTCATCTTCATTCCTTCCAACCAATTCAGCGAATCAAAAATTCTGAAGATATCTATACCATTTTCTGCGCTTTTTTCAATAAACTTAGCGACCAGATTGTCCGGATAAGCGGCATAGCCTACAGCATTGCTTCCACGGAACAGCATTTGCAGGAGAATATTGGGCATGGCTTTACGAATCTTTCTTAACCGGTCCCAAGGATCTTCGTGTAAGAAACGCATGCAAACATCAAAGGTAGCACCGCCCCATACCTCCATCGAAAAAATTTCGGGATGATTCTTGGCCATTCCTTCTGCTACGGCGAGCATATCTACATTCCTCATGCGGGTGGCAAAAAGGGATTGGTGTGCATCGCGAAGAGTCGTATCGGTATAATGTATTTTCCCATCACCTTTCAACGCTTCGATGAATTTATCACGCCCTAATTCATTCAGTAAATCCTTACTGCCTTTCGGAAAAGGCGCATTGAAATCAAAGGGAGGGATTATCGGTTCCCGGAATTTCTTATCCACGTCATATTTGCTCACATCCATATGACCATTTACCTTCAGGTCACCTAGATAGCGAATAGCTTTAGTGCCACGGTCTTTGTCCAGTCCCCATTTTGGAGATAGCAATTCAGGGTTCTTTGTGATAAATCCAACCGTGGCTTTGCCGGACTGAAATTCTTCATTCTCCATCACCTGCATCAGGAAAGGGATATTGGTCTTGACACCTCTAATACGATACTCCGTAAGCGTACGGTGCATTCTTTTGGTGGCGCCTTTTAATGTGCGGCTCCAAGCTGATATTTTTACCAGCATGGAATCAAAGAAGGGAGAGATTTTTACACCGGGATAGGTACTGCCTTCATCTAACCTGATTCCAAAGCCCCCTGCATTGCGATATGCGATAATGGTGCCATAATCTGGTTTGAAATCATTTTCAGTATCCTCGGTAGTAACCCGGCACTGGATAGCAAAACCATTGCATTTTACATCATCCTGTGAGCGTAGAAATATTTGCTTATGCGCCAGTTCATAACCGGCGGCAATCAAGATTTGCGAGCGAACGATGTCTATTCCTGTTACTTCTTCGGTAATAGTATGCTCCACCTGTATTCGTGGATTTACTTCAATGAAGAAAATGTGATGGTCTTTATCTACCAGGAACTCTACGGTGCCGGCGTTGTTATAATCAACATGCTTGGCGATGCGAATGGCATACTCAAATAGTTTCTCACGAATTTCATCGGGAAGAACAGAGGGCGCTAATTCAATCACCTTCTGAAATCGCCTCTGGACGCTGCAATCTCTTTCGTATAAGTGAACGATATTTCCGTAGTTGTCGCCCAATAACTGCACCTCAATGTGTTTGGGATTGTCAATGAACTTTTCAATAAAAATGGTGTCATTGCCAAATGCTTTCAATGCTTCGTTCTTAGCATCTGTAAACGATCGGCTCATCTCTTCTTCATTCTTTACTTCGCGCATACCTCTTCCTCCTCCACCGGCTGCTGCTTTAAGCAATACCGGAAAGCCGATACGGGATGCTTCTGTCAATGCATCGGTTAAAGTTTCCAATGGAATCTGACTGTCGGGAATTAAAGGAATAGCCACTTCCCTGGCTAAAATCTTTGCAGAGACCTTGTCACCTAATTTCTCCATCACTTCGGGGCGAGGGCCAATAAAGGTGATGCCTTCTTCAGCACATCGTTTTGCAAATTGGACGTTTTCTGAAAGAAATCCATAACCGGGATGTATGGCATCTACTCCGTTCTTTTTCGCCACCCGGATGATTTCTTCAATATCCAAATAGGGTTTCAATGGTTCTGAGTTGGGACCAATTTGGTATGACTGGTCGCATTTGTACCGATGTAGAGAATACCGGTCCTCATAGGTATAAACACCTACGGTTCTTATTTTTAGCTCAGAAGCAGCACGAAAAATCCGGATGGCAATTTCTCCCCGGTTAGCCACCATGAGTTTATTGAATTTAATGCTATTCATGCTACACTATAAGTTAGGTCGCTAAATTAGAAGGAAGAATGAATCGAAAAAGTCTAACGGATATTTATTTAGGAGAATAATAGCTTCCAATAGAAGGAAGGACTTTTTAGTCGGCTCCGAATATCCAAATCGTTAAACATGTGCGAGATGGTTTCACCAATAATTGGATTGTCATTCGCTTTATGCACCACCATATTGAACAAACCCGGGAAGTTGACCAGTGTGCAGAGTCGGGTAGATAACTGTAGTTCAGGCCATAGCCGTCGGTATAATTCTTGGTCATATTGCTGCATAAATGAAGCGTCAAAGCTATTACTTGTCAAACATCTTTCTACCTGAGCCGCTGCTAACATGCCGCTCAGCATCGCGTTGCCAATACCCTCTCCGGTAAAGGGGTCCACCAATTGTGCTGCATCACCACAAAGCATGAACCTATTCCCGGATATACTTCGCTTTTTTGTTCCCAATGGAGCGAAGCCAATTTAATATCGCCGATAAGTTCTGCCTTTTCAAATCGGCTGCGAATCGCTGCATTTTCGTTCATCATCCAGTCAAAAGTCTGCTTTAGTTTGATGTTTTTTTTTCTTAGCGTGGTCGGCGCGAATACCAATTCCCACATTAGCTATACCGTTTGGCAGAGGAAATATCCAGAAATAACAGGGGAGGATTTCTTTCAGAAAGTGTAATTCAATGAAATGTTGTTTATCCAGATTCCTTACTCCTTTATAATAGGCCCGCAAACCAAAACAATGATGTTTTGGCTCCAAGAGCAAATGAGCTTTGTCTTTAGCAAAAGACGAGTGAACCCCGTCGGCAGCAAGGATGAGTTTTGTAGAAACATCTTTGCCTTCTGTTGTTGTTGCGAGGATTGAATCCTCTCTTTTTTCATAATGTCTGATTTCTGTATTCTCCACTAAGGAGATATTGGGATCACTTTTAATTTTATCCACTAAGAAATTATCGAAATCCCATCGGCGAGCGATAAAGCCGGGGGGGACCGTTGATTCTTTTTTCATTACAAAAGGCACGCGCAATGATTTTCCGTTTGGTGCAGTAAAAATAACACCATGCGAGTCTGTAAATTTTGAATCGCTCGCCATTTCTTGAACTAAGTTTTTATCAATCCGGTTTAGTATTTCTACTGTTTTACCACTGAGTGCATCGCCACATATCTTGTCGCGCGGAAATTGCGCTTTATCTATAATGGTGCAGGCAATATTGCGTTTAGACAAAAACAATGCTGCCGAGGCTCCGGCAGGCCCGGCGCCAATTATGAGTACATCTGTTTTAGGAGGAAGAGACAATCAAAGACCTTTTCCGCAAGTATAGCGAAGCTTACCAATTTATTTTCTTAGGCTACTTAAATAGAAAGAAAATTGAAGAACAAAAAGGAAATGATAATTTCACATTCGGACAAAATAACCTTTATACTTTTGCGCGAAGAAAATGGACTCGCCGGAGAATCCTCAGGCTATTTTTTTCTTAAATAGGAATATATGAAATTGAAAATTGTATTGGCGACTATCTGGATATTTGGAGCAGGGCTTTATGGAATATCTCAACCTCTTACAAAATGTTTTGAAATTGAGCGAATCCTCGTAGATGCTTGCAGTTCGGTGGAAGGAGAAAATGAAATGGTATATTTTCAAGTGGGTCCTGCGCCATTGAATACTTCTAACCTGAGCGTAGAATGGGCGACAACGGCCAATCCGTGGCTTTCAGTTTGTCAGAACGGACAGACTAATATTAAAACAGATTCTTTAAATAACAGCATTATGTCCTGTGGCAGATTGATTCAGCCAATTGGGGGGGTGTTGCCGGCCAATGCTAGGGTGATACTGATTACAAGTACGAATGTAAGCGCGCTGGCTAATTCCTTCGCCAACCTAAGTGATACGCTCTATGTGATTTATCAATGTTTCGGCAATACACAAGGACATTTTGGCAACAGTGGAAGTGCCGGAATTAAAACGCTGATTATGAAGTTTGCTAATGGCGGTTGCGCTGATACAGTTAAATATCAACCATCCTCATTGGTGAATATCAATGGTGCGACCGGTGGTAGTTCAACTCTTCAGGACGGTTCTTCGGTGGCATTTACTTGGGATGGAATAGCCACCTACTATAATAACGGCTGTGTGGCTCCTTTTATACCTTCTTTTGTTGATGCCGGTCCAGACACATCCGTTTGTGTAGGAACGCCTATTCAACTTCATGGAATGAATGAGGGGGTTAGTGGCTATAGTTGGTTTTCGTCACAGGGCACGTTTGACACTTCTACCATCTTAACCCCGGTTTTCACTCCACAGACTGGAATTTCCTCTTTTGTTCAGGTAATTCTTTCGGGATTTACCGCCTGCGACACTATCTATGATACTTTGCTCGTGAATTTATCTTCCGGGAGCGCGCCCTTGCTCACCATTGACAAGCCTCTAATATGCGCCAGCGATTCGGCACAGATTTGTGCTCCATCAGGGTTTGCTAGTTATCTATGGAATAATGGAAAAACTACTGCTTGTTTTCAAACTAATCTTGCCGGCAACTATTATGTACAGGTGACAGATGGTGGAGGATGTGATGGCACTTCGCAACCCGTTGCGTTGAACGTGCGTCCGCAGCCATCGGTTTCAATTATCCGACAGGGCGATACACTTTCGTCTTATGGAGCCGTTGCATACCAATGGTTGCTTAATAATCAAGAAATATCGGGAGCTACTGCTGCGGTTTATATTGCGCGTCAAAGCGGTTTGTATTCTGTAGAAATCACAGATAATTTTGGTTGCAAAGCCACCTCTACAGGTATTGATATTTTTATTTCAGGAGTTAAGGAAATAGATTATACTGGTTTTGTACACGTGTACCCGAATCCTACAAACGACTGGCTGAATGTTTCTCTTGTGAATAATGCCGATACCAGAACTTATTTCAACCTTTATGATGCCTTGGGACAGAAGATGCTTCACCGCCAATTATCTGAATCTTCTGCACGGCTCAGCATCAGCCAGTTGTCAAAAGGAACCTATTTCTGGGATATCGAGCAAGGTGAAAACCGGATGGCGAGAGGTAAAGTATTGATCAGATAGTGAAGGTTTCATCTACAATCCTCTGCCCTTGTTGCACATGTGAGGGATGTTTTATTATCTTTGCACAGTAAAATTTCATAACAAAACAAACCAATTTGAGCACCTTTCAGCGCCCCTTTAACCCTCGATACAGCAGGACACCTTTCAAAAGAGAACCCGAACATCACATTAACGAACGAATTAAGCATCTGGAAGTTCGTTTGGTTGGTGAAAATATTACACCCGGCATTTATCCTATTCGCAAAGCCTTAGACATGGCTATTGAGAAAGGTATGGATTTGGTAGAAATTTCTCCAACCGCCAATCCCCCGGTTTGCAAAATCGTTGACTACAATAAATTTCTCTACGAAAAGAAGCGAAAAGAGAAAGAGATTAAAGCACATGCCAAAAAGGTGGAGGTGAAAGAAATTCGTTTCACACCGAATACGGACGACCACGACATTGAATTCAAAGCAAAGCATGCCGAAAGTTTTCTGAAAGATGGAAATAAAGTAAGGACATTCGTTATGTTCCGGGGGCGGTCTATTGTTTTTAAGGAAAGAGGAGAGTTGCTACTGCTTCAATTTGCTGATCGGCTCAAGGACTTTGCCATTGTAGAACAATTGCCTGCATTGGAAGGCAAGAAAATGTTTATGACCTTGGCTCCTAAAAGTAAGAAAAAATAAACCAATACTGGTTGAAAATAATAAGGCCGTTTCGGAAATCCGAAACGGTTTTTTTATTTTAATTGACTTGCTTTTATCTAGTGCAAGGATCTTTCAAAATTATTTAGTTTGTCTTTAACCGCCTCTCAAGCCCTGAGAGAAAGCAAATAATAAACGCAGTGAGTAGTAGGCGATTAATATAGTCTCTGATGTGATAAGTATATCCAATGTTGCGGTTGGTATAGCGGCGTCTGTGACTGGTATAGCGCCTGTTGTGATCTGTATAGCTCCTTGTTTGATTAGTAAAGCGGCGGTTGTGATTAGTACTGCGACGTTTGTGATGAGTATAGCCGCTTATTTAATTAGTATAACGGGGATACTTATTGGTTAAGCGGGGATTATAATTGGTTTTCCGTGGAAAATGATTGGTTAAAGCCTTTAAGAGAGAAATTTAGGAGAAGTGTTTTGCAAAGTAGATAGATTTCGCAAAAGTACAGTGGCCAAAGGAGGGATGCATAGTGGGATTATCGAAACTGAAACTTGTGTAAGTCGCTATAAAAGGGTTGATATTGCGAATAATCTATCGCTTATAAATGACCTTTTAAATCTTGATGTTTATTCCCATAGGTTAACCAAAATCGGTTTTTATAGAGCAAATTTGGAAATGATGGAAGTGGTTTAGGTGAAAAGCTCGGAAGGGCAATTTCCTCATCAATACATATCGTATTTGACGACCTAGGCAAGGAAAGAATTACGGAAAGTTCACATTTAGAAAAGGCAGGACTATGTGAAATTTGAGTTGGGAAAGTCAATATATGCTGCATTACAAAAAATCAATTACCTTTGTAAGCGAATACTTACTTATGTTAAAGTTGAATGAGCATGAATGGGAAAAACAATATAGCTGTGGGCTTTCTAACGATGGGGTTTTTTATGGCCTATGGTTTTCTTTTAATTTACCTTCGTGACTTTGCGCCCGACAAAGAATCTTGGGTAGATTCTTATAGTATTGGAAAGCATTTCGAGAGCAGACTGGCTCATGTTCACGGGAACTTATTTGCATTCTTAAATATTCTCATTGGCTATCTTTTAATCCAATTCAGAGCAAAACTCAAAAATACAAAAGCTATTTCTTGGTTGGCATTAACGGGCCTATTAATGCCAATTGGGATTTTGACCGAAGTGTATTTTGGATTACCTCCTGCATTAGTATTAATTGGAGCAATTGCAATGACTACTTCTGTAATTTGGTTAGGATTTTCGTTTATCAATTTGAATCTAGACAATGAAAAATAAAGAATTTACAGAAAGGCAAATTGAAATTATGGAAGCGGCAACGTTTCGCATTGACAGATTTGGAATACAAGAGTTAACCATAAAAAATTTAGCCGCTGATTTGCATTTGTCTGAGGCAGCGTTGTATCGTCATTTCAAGAGTAAAAACGAAATATTACTCGGACTATTAACGTATTTTATTTTTGAAATGAATGAGCGCATTGCCACTATAGTAGCCGATAAGAAAAAACAACCTTCCGAACTTTTGAGAAAAATATTTGCGTCACAACTGAACAGCTTTACACAAAAGCCTGCCATCGTTAGCGTGATTTTTTCTGAAGGGATATTTCAATTTAATAAAGAATTAAGTGCTAAGGTTTCAGACATGATGGCTCTGATGCAAAAAAATATCCAAGCACTAATTACAAAAGGTCAGAACGAAGGAGTTTATGGGAGAATATTAGGTGCAGAACCTATCACCACTATAATTATGGGTAGCATGAGAATGGTAGTTTTAAAATGGAAGCTATCCGGTAATAAATCTAACCTGACAACTGATGGGAAAAGTGTATTAGACGGGCTTTTGAAAATGATAGAAAAATGAAAAAAATACTAGTCATTATAACCGCTTTGTTTGCCGGGACACTTATCTTAGATAGCTGTACAGGTAATCAGGTTTCGAACCAAACAATTAGTGAAGTAGAACGACCTGTGAACAAAGCAGCATTGAGCGAAATTAGTTACTTGGAAACAGGTAAAGAACTGGCACTGAAAACTAAATCGAGCTTGGCTAAAATTTAATTTCCGCGATAGGTGAGAAAGGACAGAAGGGGCTGTAGAGTTTTGTAATATAAAAGCCATCCTTATACCGATAGCATGTCGCTAGTGTTGGAAGCAAAAATAAAGCGGGTGAGCGATCAGCCTAGAAATACAGCTAATGCAGCTAACGAAGCCGAACTTTCTTATATCAAGAAATGGAAAGAAGCAAAAATGATAGGCGAGGAGCAGCCTCCTACCGTTACAGAAATTGATGGTAAAATGGTGGGCTACTATCCTATCATCACAAACCAAATGTGTCTGCAATGTCATGGCAAACCCAATGTGGAAATTAATACGGCTACACTCAGAAGAATTAAACAGCTATATCCTACAGACCAAGCCATTGGGTATGCCGAAAACGAAATTAGAGGAATTTTTGTTGTCGAAATGAATAAAAAGTAAACTATAAACTATGAAATACTACCATTCAAAAACAATCGCAGGAACTACCATCGCAGCTATCCGCCTAAAGGTAGAAGAGGAGTTGAAGAAGCAAGGTTTTGGTGTGCTTACCGAAATTGATTTGCAAGCTACCATGAAAAAGAAACTGGATAAGGATTATTTGCCACATATAATTTTAGGGGCTTGCAATCCGGTATATGCTGATAAGGTTCTGAGTATTGAGCCGACCATTAGCACCATGTTACCTTGTAATGTAACCCTGCGTGAATTAGAAAACGGGGATGTTGAAGTAGCAATGATTGCACCAGCAGCAGCTATGGGCGCTATTGGGAATGATGCTCTAGCACAGGCAGCAACTGAAGTAGAGAAAAAGCTAACGACGGTTTTAAACAATATCTAAAAAGAACGATCATGGACAAACACAGTTATCAAGTTGCTTTGAATTGGAAAGAAGGAAGAATGGGCATCATGTCTTCTGATGTATTGCCGACTAAAATTGAAGTAGCAACACCTCCGGAATTTGAAAAGGGTGTTGCGGGGATTTGGTCGCCGGAGCATTTATTCACCGCATCGGTTTTGAGTTGTTTTATGACTACCTTTTTAGCCATAGCTGAATACTCAAAGTTGGAATTTGAAAGTTTTGATTGCGATGCCGAGGGCATATTGGATAAGGTGGAAGGTAAATTTTTAATGACTGAAATTAATCTTACTGCCAAGCTTAAAATAAACGATTTGGGGAAATCGGAGAAAGTAGAACGTGTATTGCAAAAATCGGAAGCCGCCTGTTTAATATCTAATTCAATAAAGACTAAAGTAAACTTGACTTGTGAAATAAGCTAGTTGAGCTAAAAAAAATTGTCCAATGGAGTTAGTAAGCATTTACAAACAATTATTCATCATATTGTGGTTGCTTTTTTTGTGGAATGGCATCAGTGCCCAAGTGTGGTCGTTGCAGCAATGTATTGATACTGCACAGGTTCAAAATAAAAATCTGCAAATAGGCAAGAATAATATTGCTATGGGTCTTCAAAAATCGAAAGAGGCCAAAGCCAATTTGATTCCGAAAATAACAGCCAATGCAGATTACAAGTACTTGTAAATCTGCCTTACCAGTTGATGCCATTATCCACTTTCAACCCTCTGGCACCAGAAGGGCAATTTAAGGAGGTGCAATTTGGTGTGCGATACAATATCAATGCAAACCTACAATTGATGATGCCTTTGTACAATCTACAAGTTTATGGAGCTATTCAAGCCACAAAGGTTGGATCGGAATTGACGGAACTGCAATACAAAAAAACAGAAGAACAGATCTATTTTGAAATCTCTAATCTATATTACAATGGACAAATTTTGCATCACCAATTAGCCTTTATTGACAGCAACCTTATCAATGCAGGACGACTTTTGAAGAATATGCAATTGCTTAAGGATCAATTGCTTGCGAAAGGTACGGATGTAAGCAAGATAGAATTGCAGATAGCGCAACTGATCACGCAAAAAGAAGGTGTCAGCAGCAAATATCATCAAGTTCTAAATGCATTAAAATTTGCAATAGGTGTTCCCGTTGAGCAAGATCTACAGATTGAACCAAGCATTCAATATCAAGACGCAAATGAATATACTCGATCGTCCACATTAGATATCCGTATATCAAAGACTCAAAACCGCTTATTGACGAGTGAACTCAATACATTAAACAAATCAAGGTTTTTGCCTTCGCTTAATCTTATTGGAAGCTATGGAGCAACGGGTGTGGGATATGACAAAAAGCCCAATGATTTTTTAAAGTTCTACCCCATCAGCTTTGCAGGCATCCAGCTCTCTTATCCGCTATTTAACGGAACTGTTACGCAAAGAAAAATAAATCAGAAAAAAATTGAGCTAAAGAATAATGATCTGCAAATAAGCTTGTTAAGCGAACAAAATTTGATGCAGGTTGAGAATGCAAAACTGCAAAGAATAATTACCGAGAAATCAGTGGAAACAACAATCGAGCAAATTAAATTGGCTCAGGCAATTTACGAACAGACTATTTTTCAGCAAAAGCAAGGAGTAGCCAACATAACAGAGATCCTTCTTGCAGATAATACGTTGCGTGAAGCTCAACAAGCACACCTGTCTGCAATAATTGAATATCTCAAGGCAGATCTAGAACTTAAGAAATTGACCGGAAATATTTCAACAACCAAATAATTGTTACAATGAATACAAGAGCATCTATCTTAAAGAAGGTATTATACTTTATCATACCCTTGGTGTTAATTGTCTTTGTAGTAATTAAGCTAAAAACCAACAAAGAAATCACACAAGGTAAGGTCTATCAATTCGATAAAAGTCAACCTATTCATGTTCAGGTGGATACGTTACATTTTGAGAATGTGAATGCTGAATCATCCTATTCAGGAACATTTGAACCTAATAAGGAAACTAAAATTAGTGCTGAAATACAGGGGAAAATCAATACTGTTTTAGTTGATGTTGGAAGCCCCGTAAGTAAAGGTCAATCTTTAGTGCTGCTGGATAATTCACTATTGAAACTGCAACTGCAAACTATTGAAGTGCAAATTGATGGTATAGAGGCTGATGTGAATCGTTATGCGATTTTATCTAAAGCAGACGCCATACAAGGGATACAGTTAGAGAAGGCTGAGTTAGGTTTGAAATCTGCAAAAGTACAAAGAGCGACTTTAGTAGAACAAATAAGCAAAACAACTATCAAAGCGCCTTTTGACGGGTTAGTTACTGCGAAACTTAGTGAAGAGGGAGCATTCGCAGCACCGGGAGTTCCTTTACTTCAAATAACAGACATCGCAATTTTGAAATTCACAATCAATGTTCCTGAGAATGATTTAAAGCAGTTTAGGCTAAGTCAAAGCTATCCTATATCAGCGGATGCATATCCTGAAATTGCATTCATGGGGAAAACGATTATGATAGGAAGCAAAGCCAATATGGGAAGTAGTTTCCCCGTACAATTTTCAGTTAACAACACATCCGATATGAAAATTAAATCCGGAATGTTTGGTCAAGTGAGTTTAGAAAACGATACGCAGGAAAAGGGAATTGTTATTCCTACCTCTATTATCACCGGTTCCGCCAATGAACCGCAGGTTTACCTTGTTCAAGATGGGAAGGCGATTCTGAAAGATATTGCTATTTCAAATAAAATGCAAAATAGAGCAGTGGTGTCGAGCGGTTTAAATGAAGATGATGTGGTTGTTACAAGTGGTTTTATAAATCTTTTTGACGGCGCAAATGTAGTGGTCAAATAAACAAGGGATAAAATGAACATAACAGAAATATCTATAAAACGCCCTTCGCTAATAATTGTGCTTTTCAGCGTTTTTACGCTGTTAGGGGTTATCGGGTATGTGAATCTGAGTTATGAATTAATGCCCGATTTTAATCAGCCCGTTGTGGTCATTAAAACGGTTTATCCCGGTGCAGAACCAAACGAAGTAGAGACGTCGGTTTCTCGAAAGATAGAAGATGCCTTATCTAATTTAGAGGGGGTGGATTATTTGGTTACAAAGTCATTGCCGAATGCTTCAATCATTATAGCTAACCTGAAGTATGGAACTGATTTGGACAAAACAATGCAAGACGCACAACGCTATATTGACAATATCCGAAAAGATTTACCACAAGATATTTTGAGTCCTGTGATGAGTAAAGTTTCGCCGAACGATTTGCCTATAATGTCAATCAATGCTACAAGCAATTTAGCTGCAACCGAGTTTTATCAAAAAATGAAAGATGATTATTTGCCTCAAATCCAGCAAATAAAGGGCGTAGCTGAGATTACCATCTTGGGTGGTGAAGAGAGAGAGATACAAGTGAAGGTAAATAAAGACAAGTTGAAGTTGTACAAAATCTCTTTGTATCAGGTTGTTGAAGCCATTAATCGTTCGGGCTTGGATTTGCCAGTAGGAAAAGTTCAAACAGATAAAGAGAATAATTCGGTGCGCTTAACGGGTAAGTTTGCAAGTATTGAGGATGTGAAAAATGTACAAGTGGCAATGCATTCTCTGGGTAGTCCCGTCTATGTTAAGGATGTAGCAAATGTTATAGATGGTATCAAGGAGACGACTTCTATCAGTCGTTTTAATGGTAAAAATGGCATAGGACTTTTATTAAAGAAACAAGGAGATGCCAATGCGGTGGATGTTTCCAAATTAGTTCGTGCAAGATTTGAATCTATTGAACAACAAAATTCAAATGCGGCTGTGAAATTTATTATTGCAGATGATAGCACTGATAACACAATTGCAGCGGTTAATTCTGTTGTTTTTGATTTGATTTTAGCGGTAATCCTTGTTTCGTTGGTCATGCTTCTATTCTTGAGAAGTCTTAGAAATTCAATTATTGTAATTGTCGCTATTCCCACTTCTTTAGTTACTGCGTTTGCGGTGATGTGGCTTTTAGGCTATACACTCAATTTAATGACTTTGCTTGCCATGTCTTTAATCATTGGCATTTTGGTTGACGATGCGGTGGTGGTATTGGAAAACATTCAAAAACATCTGGACAAGGGAAAAGAAAAACGAATTGCTGCAATGGATGGCCGTATGGAGATTGGCTTTGCGGCATTGTCTATCACTTTGGTGGATGTAGTTGTTTTCTTACCCATTCTTTTCTTGCAAGTGTTTGTTGCGGATATGCTCAAGCAATTTTCGATAGTGGTAATTACATCTACGCTTACCAGTTTGTTGGTTGGCTTTACGCTTACACCTTGGCTAGCTTCACGAATTGGTAAGAAAGAAAATTTGCAACCAACCAATCTTTTCAATCGTTTCTTGCTTTGGTTTGAAGATCAGCTTGAGAGATTTACCAATTGGTATGGGCGACAGTTAGCTTGGGTTTTGAGCCATAAACTCATTTTTTTAGGAATTGTTTTATTGCTTTTTGCAATGACCTTAGGTATTATGAAACAAGGGATCATTGGTAAAGAACTTATCTCAACAGGCGATCAAGGAAAGTTTAGAATGTCCTTAGAATTTGACAAGTCAACTGCTATCGAGCAAAATAATTTGATTGCGCAGAAAATTGAAATTTACATCATGCAGCAGCCCGAAGTGGCTACCGTATTCAGCAATATTGGCGGGCCCAGCACCGGTATTGGGAGTTTGGGCGTTGGTTCGGCTAACAAGACTGAATTTACTATTCAGTTAAAGTCGAAAAAGGAACTTAAGAATCTGCCGACAGAATCATTTATGAAAAAACTACGGGAAGAACTGAGATCGAAATTTCCGAGTATAAATTACTCAATGGCTGCTTTGGGTTTAATTCCTCGCTCTGCGCCTATCGAGATTACGTTGAGCGGAAGTAACTTGAATCAAGTAATGCGAAGCGGCGATGATTTAAAAGTAATCATCGAAAAAATACCGGGTGCAGATAATGTGCGTTTATCTGTTGAAACTGGTAGTCCGGAATACAAAATCATTCCTGATAAAGATAAAATGCAACGCCTCGGACTCAACACTGCTTATGTGGGAATGAACCTGAGGACTGCATTAACCGGAAATGTTGATGCCTCTCTTACGGATAATGGAACGGAATATCCAATTAGAATCTGGTTAGATGAATTCAGTCGAAAGAATTTTGAAGATGTGCAGCAACTTTCAATTATTAACCCTATGGGGATTCCGGTGGAAGTGTCGCAATTCGCCAATGTGGAGCAGGACAATTCACCTTCACTATTAGAAAGAATGAACCGCCAAGCGGCTGTAACGCTCACCGCTGACGCGCTGGGCAGACCATCAGGAACTGTAGCAGACGATGTAGTAACTTATCTGAAAGAAAATCCGTTGCCAAATGGAATACAAATGACCTGGGGCAGCGATATCAAGAGGCAGAACGATAGTTTTGGTGCACTGGGCTCCGTTTTGATTATTTCCTTTATACTGATTTACCTAATTATGGTAGCTCTTTACGACAGTTTCATATACCCATTTGTAGTTTTGTTTTCTATTCCGGTTGCTGCTATCGGCGCATTTCTAGCATTGAATCTATCATTAAGCAATCTGAGTTTATTTGCCTTGCTTGGTTTAATTATGCTCATGGGATTGGTAGTGAAAAACGCAATTTTAATTGTAGATTTTACCAACCAATTAAAGGCCGAAGGGATTCACTTCAAAGAAGCATTGATTATCGCAGGAAAAGGAAGATTGCGACCCATCTTAATGACTACGCTCGCTATGGTTTTCGGTATGCTTCCTATTGCATTGGCTACTGGAACAGCCGCCGAATGGAAAAATGGATTAGCATGGGTAATTATCGGTGGCCTACTTTCTTCCTTAATCCTAACCGTATTCTTAGTTCCTGTGGCCTACTATTTAGTGGATACAGTAAAGGAAAAAATTGCAAACCGGAAATAAGCACAACAAAGTGGAAATTGCAATTCAGAAAACAGCGATGCTGACAGCCTAATTCTCGGGTTGTGCCTCTGTTGGCGCATCAGGTTGAATTGCTTCTTCAGCTTTCATATTATCCTCAGATAACTCTTTTGAAGGAGTGATCTCTTTTGTTTTATTGCCTCTGTTGGTGTGTTTCTGTAATTTTTCCATCGTGGCATGTATGTCTTTCAACTTCTCTACTTTCGAAGCCATCGTTTCATTAAGCATATTGGTTTTAACCTTAATGAGCTGTAATTCCAATGACTGAACACTATTGCTATTCGCTTTTTTATTCAAATGATCTAAATCTCTTTGATCTCTTGCTAAGGACGCTTCCATTTTATCAATTACTTCCGCCAATCCTTTAATACGAATAGCATTCTTATCGCTGAAATAATGATCGCGTTGATGGTTAATATGTTGAAAAACCGAATCGAATTGCTTGCGCACTTCTAGTTCATCTACCTTAGAGTAACGGTTCTTTCTACTTTGATTTTGGAGGGCTTTCAAATCATCAATAAGCAGTTTGAAATTTGCTTTTTCATCAGCACGTTTCTTGACTTCGTCAAGTTTGGTCAATGTTTCTTCACGAAATTTTGCTGAAGCAGCCTCAAACTCAACACTTTCTGTTTTTCGGAAGGTCTTTAGTTTTTCAAAGACCGCATTGACTTCTTCTTTTATTTTATCGAGTCTTTCCTGACTGATGTCTCTTTCTTTACGGTGTTCTAAAACCCGTTCCCAAAAAGACTTGGCATCATCAAACAACTGCCGCTCATATTGTTTCAGTCCCGAAGCACGCTCTTTCAATTTTTCCAACTCTTGCAAATAAGACTCCCACAGCTTGGCAGTCAACAGGGTGTATGCCCACTCGTTTTGTTTGATGCGTATCTTACCTGTTTCCTCAGAAAGAATATCTACCGGGAGAATGCTTTCAGAATTTAGGTTTGGATTTACATAAACAGTGGCTTCTGGAAATACAAATTCTTCTCCATTGACCCATTTACTTTCAAGTTGTGCTTTGTCTTCGGCCTTTAGAGATTTTCCGGGCACAATATACAAGCCGACTTGAAATGCATCTTCCTTTAATTCATAAGCAAGAATCACTTCCTTGCCTTCGTTGTTTACACCTTTGGCGGTGAATCGAGATTGCATGATATTTCTATTTGTGGTGTCCTGTTAATATTCCAAACGACAAAGATAATTCTTCCCTATTACATTTGCGATACAAAATGTAGTTTTTTCGTCCTTACTAAATTAATTCATCAACATTCTCAGATCTTGTGAAATTTAACCTGCCAATAATTGCTGATTTGCAAGAGGAACTTAAAAAGCCATTGCCCGGTGAAATTGCACGTCATCGTTTGTCACCGGCTTATCGTCCTAACTTAACATCGGAACAAATTCAAAGTAATCACCCCAAAATTGGAGGGGTCTTATTATTACTCTATGAAAAAGAGAAGTCACTTCATTTCGTTTTCATCGAACGCAAAAAGTACGATGGCGTTCATAGTGGTCAAATGAGTTTTCCGGGAGGGAAGAAGGATGTGTTGGATAAAGATTTGATACAAACTGCACTTCGAGAAACTGAGGAGGAGATTGGTGTACCGCAGGGTGTCGTTAATATTCTAGGCAGTTTGAGCGACTTATACATTCCTCCCAGTAATTTCTTGGTATGTCCAACGGTGGGTTTTACTGCTGAACACTTATTTTTCAAACCCCAAGTGGAGGAGGTGGAACGCATTGTGGAGATACCATTATCTTTTTTTCTGGATGAAAAGAATGTCCATCCCGATACCAAGATTACGCTCTATGATAAAACGGTGGTCACTGCACCGGCCTTCATCTATAATCAACACGTTATCTGGGGCGCTACGGCTATTATGCTCAGCGAATTAATTTTCATCTTGCAACGGATACGCAACAGATAAATGGGCGCGAGGTTAACCGGGTAAGGACACTATGTTGTTTATAAAGAGCTATTTCATGTCACGCATTTTCTAAATTTGCTCCAACGACCAAATATGGATGGCATGGAAGAAAACGTAATAGAGTATTCAGGGGTTAATATTTATCAGGAAAAGAAAGCAGTCCTTCAAGGAATAAATATTGAACTGAAGCAGGGAGAGTTTATCTACCTGATTGGCAGAACGGGTACGGGCAAGAGCAGTTTTTTGAAAACATTATATGCTGATTTACCGGTGCGAGAAGGAGAGGCATCGGTATGTGGTTTTAATTTACGCAAACTCAAAACTTCCGATGTGCCAAAACTCCGTAGGAAATTAGGCATTGTATTTCAAGATTTTCAACTCCTGTCAGATAGAACCGTTTTTGATAATCTCGACTTTGTACTTCGTGCTACCGGTTGGTCTTTAAAAAAGAAGAGGGAAGAGCGCATTGCTGAAGTTCTAAGTGAAGTGGGTCTTTCACATCTCAGCTATAAGATGCCCCATCGCATCTCCGGTGGCGAACAACAGCGGCTGGTGATTGCTCGTTCATTGCTGAACAACCCGCAGTTATTGTTGGCCGATGAACCAACCGGAAATCTGGATCCCGAAACCTCCGATGAAATTGTTCGGCTGCTCATCCGCATTAACCGTGAGCATAACACCTCCATCCTGATGGCAACACATAACTATCAAATCATTGATAAATATCCCTCCCAAATTTATAGTTGTACCGAAAATACTATTCAACTGGAAAAGGGAATTACTGTCAGAACATAAGCAGCGGAACTATTTCTTTGAGTTCATTAATATAGGATAGCAACAATTACTCCCGAGTTGAAGCCTTTATTCCAAAGCAGTTGGTTGGTAGCAGGACTCAAATCACATTTTGGTATTTTATAAGCCTCTACCCTGCCAAAATATTTGATCCTTTTTAATATCTCCCTTCTACTTTCACATTTTCGCACCATCACGATGCAAAATATCATCACGATGGTACGAAAAGTCCCCACCATTCATCAAAATTGCATCACGATTGCTCAAAAAGCCTCCACCATTCATCAAAATCGCATCACGATTGCTCAAAAGCCTTAGTGATCCATCAAAAACGCATCGCGATTGTGCAAAAAGTCTTCGCGATCCATCAAAAACACATCACGATTGTGCAAAATTGAACCACCATCGTTCAAAATCGCTCCACTACTGTACGAAAACGCACCACGATTGTTCAAAATCGTATCAGCATCGTACGAAATCTCATCAACATCCATCGAAATAACACCAATTTGCTACGATATGCCGTCAGTTTTTTTCGATAGCCCCACGGGATAGTTCAAATTCTTAACGGAATCCAACAAAAAGCCCCGACTTTTTAGAGACGGGGCTTCCATGCCGAATAAATTAACTGTGCAGTTCATATTGAGAAATACAAGTTTCCCGATACCAAGCCCTTCGTATAGCCTGAATTGAAAATCCCGCTTCGGCGGGACTTTCTAGCTTAATCTATTTCAACACCACAAACCGCAGGCTTTCATTCACCCCTTTCTGATTCAGATGCAGAAAATAAATTCCGTTAGCCACCTCGTTCAACTGAACAGATTGCTTGTTGATGATGACTTGATTCTTGCTCAATAATCTTCCTGCCAAATCCGTAATGCTGACAGTAGGACTGAATTCATCCTCTGTTTCTATGGTGAATGAACCCTGATTTGGATTCGGATACAGGTGAATACCCTTTGCGCCTATAGTGGAAGAGATACTGGTACCAATTACGTTGAAAGTAGCAGACCTTCTTTTGCAACCGTTTGCTCCGGTAACCTCTACTTCATATACGCCGTCTTGAGTGATAGCCAAGTTCTGATTATTGCCTCCCGGAACCATCGAGTTATTACGAAACCATTGGTAAGTCGTCGCTGCACTGCTTGCCAAAGTATCAGTGCTTTGCGTAATCACAGGAACCGCAGGCAGGGGCGCTTCATGTACAGTTATAGTATTGGACGTAGCCGTAGTGGGCGAAGCGCAAAGATCATTACTCGTCATCACGCAACTCACTAGGTCGTTATTGGCGAGCGATACGGGAGAAAAAGTGCTGCCAGTAGCCACATCTGTATTATTGATTTTCCACTGAAAAGTAGGAGAGGAGGTGCCGCCTGCTGTTGGATTGGCAGTAAAGGTCAGCGTGCCACCGGTGCAGAATGAATCGCTGGGCGAAGGACTAATGCTGAGAGCCGGAGTTACTGGTGGATTCACAGTTACACTGGCTACAGAGGAGTTCTTGTCCGCGCAACTAGCTTCGGATAGTACAGCGCGATAATAAGTCGAGGCGCTCAAAGTCCCAGTAGTGTATGAATTAGTGGTGGATCCGCTTCCGCCCGTTACGTTCGCCCATCCGCTGGTTCCGTTGGCCGATTCCTGCCATTGAATAGTTCCTGTAGAACCCGTTAGTGAAACATTAGAAGTGCCACCGCTACATACAGCTGACGGGTTGACAGAGGCCGTACCGCCCACATTGGAACAAGCAGAACCATTACCGATAATAAGCAAATCATCCACTGCAAAGGCAGGATTTAAGCCATAACCGGAATTGTTCCATCCAAAACGAAGCATAAGGGTCGCTTGATTGGCAATTCCCGGAACGGCTGCCGATGTGATGGTGGCCGTTGTCCAAGTTCCTTGTCCACTGTATTTAGAAATCGGACTGTTGATTTGTGTCCAAGCACCGCCGCTGTTGGTGCTGTACCATACAGAACCGTAGCTGGGCGTGATGGAGCCATTTCCCTGACAAAGCCATGAAAAACTAATAGTAACATCAGAGTAGCCAGCAGTGCTAATGTCCGAGGACATAGATGCGGTGGCAGAACCGGAACTTCCGAGACCATAATAGTTGGCAAAAGCGCAATCGTCGCCAAAGAGATCATCGTAGATGTGCAAATAACTGCCGCCACCATTGTTGGGAGTAGGCTCGCTACAGTTATAAGAACTGTTTACGGTCCACGTGTCCCCGTTATTCGCAGCGGTTAAAGACCAACCGGTAGAGTTATTAAAATTATTACTGTAAATCGTGGTTTGAGCCGAGGCGAATAAACCAGCCAATAAGGTGAATAGGAAAACGGAGTACAACTTTTTCATAATAGATTGATTTTATAGCTCCAAAGTAAATTCATTTTTTAAGAATGAAGGTATATGGCAGAGTTTGATCTGAGCTTACAAAACTTAGGGAGGATAAAAAAATATATTTGCTCTGAATAGAAACTGCACATGAACAACAGACATCTTCTTCTACTTTCTATTTTGGTTTTGTTGATTGCCGGACTTTTCAGTTTTGCCGCCGCAGAAGGATGGATTCCTATTTCGCAAAATGTGCAGATGATTGCTCGGTGGCTGGCTATTCTGCCTTTAATCTATTACGGCATTCGTCGCAAGTCACTGACTGCAACCATTCTTATCAGTATGGTCGTCGGCATGGAGGTAGGGCTTGACTTTCCTGAGTTTTCGCAGAACCTCAAAATTCTTTCCCAGATATTTCTTCGTCTGATTAAAGCAATCATTGCACCGCTTATTTTTGGAACACTGGTTTATGGCATAGCAGGTCACAGCAATATCAGACAGGTAGGGCGAATGGGCTGGAAGAGCCTGCTCTATTTTGAGGCCGTCACTACGGTGGCCCTCTTTATCGGTTTGGCGGCAATCAACCTATCAAAAGCTGGTGAAGGAATAAGTCTTCCTCCATACGTCGGTCATGCACAACTTCCGGCAGTGAAACAAACTTTCACCGACACTATCTTACATATCTTCCTGAAAACATCGCGAAATCCATCTATGAAGGAGCCGTACTAGAAATCGTCATCTTCAGTATTCTCTTCGGGCTTGGCTTGGCTATGGTGGAAGAGAAATTTCGCAAACCGATGGTCAACTTTGTAGAGAGCCTGTCGGAAGTGATGTTCAAGTTCACCAACATCATCATGTACTTTGCACCGGTGGCGGTTGGAGCGGCGATTGCTTATACGGTGGGACACATGGGGCTTGGTATTCTCGCCAATCTGGCAAAACTGTTGCTCACACTTTATGCTGCCCTGACGGTTTTCTTACTAGGCGTTCTGCTTCCTATCGCGCTGATTATAAAAGTACCTATCAAACAATTCGTCAACGCTATTATTGAGCCTGTCTCCATTGCTTTTGCCACTACCAGTTCAGAGTCAGCCCTTCCAAAAGCGATGAAAGCGATGGAGCAGTTAGGTGTACCGCGCAAGATGGTTTCATTTGTCATGCCGATGGGTTATTCGTTCAATCTAGATGGCACTACACTTTATCTTTCTCTGGCTTCTGTCTTTGTAGCGCAGGCTGCCGGTGTCAAACTTCCCTTTGGCACTCAACTTATCATGGTATTCACGCTTATGCTGACTTCCAAAGGGGTGGCCGGGGTTCCTCGAGCATCGCTGGTGATTCTGATGGGCACCTTGGCCTCATTCGATCTCCCTATTGAACCGGTATTTATCATTCTTGGAATAGATGAACTGATGGATATGGCGCGCACTTCGGTTAACGTCATCGGCAACTGTCTTGCTACGGTGGTTATAGCTAAATGGGAAGGCGAGTTTCATCCAGTCCAGACTTAAAACATCATATATTTATGTTCGGATGGGAAATGCGTTTGATAAAAGAGAAGTAGAATCACTCTGGTCAAAGAGACTCATCACGGATGCCCAACATGAACAAATAAAAGATTACCGTTCGAAGAATATTTTTTCTCTGCGCTATGAACTGCGGGGGCTGCTATATCTATCGGTGTTACTTTTTACTACCGGTGCAGGTATGCTGATTTATAAAAACCTGGATAGCATTGGCCATACTGCCATATTATTGTTCTTGCTGCTGGTCACCCTCATTTGCTTTTATTACAGCTACCTTCATTCCAAAGGATTTTCGACCAAGGCGGTCAGTAGTGATAAGCCTCTTTATGATTATGCAGCTTTGGCGGCGAATATTTTGGCGGGTATCTTTATCGGCTACTTGCAATACCAATATCACCCTTTCGGAGATCATTATCCTTTGGCTACTTTGGCTCCTACAATCCTCTATTTTTTCTGCGCATACTATTTCGACCACAAGGGTATTTTATCTTTAGCTATTACTGGGCTTATTGCTTTCGTTGGGTTCTCTATCAGTCCGGCAGATTTGCTGAATGGTGATTTCTTCTCCTCTGGTTCTATGAGTTTTGCCGCTATACTCCTCGGTTATAGCTTGGGAGTCTGGACTTATTTCGCTGAATACATAGACTTCAAGAAGCATTTTAATGAAACCTATCTAATCTTTGCTCTGCATCTGTTGTGTATTGTGAGTATAGGTAATCTTTTTTCGGGTTACTGGTATTTGTATTTGTTGGTACTAATCAACGCAGTTGTATTTTTCATCTGGAAGGCTTATGAAAGAGCCAACCTCAACTTTCTATTTTTTTCTGTGGTGTATGGATATATCGGATTGAATATTTTACTCGTTAGATTCATAACCAAATTTAATTTTTCAGAAGTGATTATATATCTCACTCCTTTCTACTTTGGAGCCTCTATTATATTTTTCATCAAATGGCTAAAGGACTTTAAAAAGCGGACCAAGTATGTTGGCGTACAATAGAGGATTATTAGACAACACCTTTCTTCTCGCTGAAGCCGAGTCGCTGAAGCGGGGAGGTTTTATCAATACAAAACAGCTTGATTTTATGGAAGAACGTTTGCCTGCATATCATACACAGAGCAATCTCTTGATTCGCATCGGTTTGTTTATTCTCGGTTGCTTTTTGTTTTCCTCCTGTTGCGGCACCCTTTCTTTATTTTTCATGGAAGCCGGACGATTAGGCTGGTCATTAAACCTCTTGCTATTTACCGCCTTCGGTTTTATTATTACCGAACTGCTGATCGGTAACCGTAAATATTTTGGCAACGGTGCCGATGATGCTTTTCTTCTTTGCAGTCAACTTTCACTAGGTGGTTTTATATTCTATCAGGGCATGGACCAGGAAATTATTTTTCCAGCCTTGCTCACGTTTGCAATTGTTGGTGTCGTTTGCTGTATTCGCTACGTAGATTCCTTATCGGCTTTGCTCGCTTGTCTTTCGATTACGGGCTTCGTGGCGGAACGGCTAATAGTGGTAGGCGATTCAGGCAAATTGCTCTTGCCATTTGTATTAATGGTTTTAGCGGCAGGAATGTATTACATGCATATCTTTTTGAAACGCAAAAACAATCTATACTACCGAAAAAGCTTGTTGGCTCTTTCCGTTTTTAGCATGATACTGTTCTATTTAGCGGGTAATTACCTGATTGTCCGCGAAGGCACTATATTGCTTCTTGGCTCTGCTATTCTATCGGGGGGCGATATTCCTTTCGCTTTTCTTTTCTATACCTTCACTTTCCTGATACCAGTCGGATATATCTTCTTTTCGCTGAAGCAACAGAACCGCCAAATGCTATGGGCGGGCTTTGCTTCTTTGGGGTTTTCCATTTTCACTGTTCGCCACTATTATCAAATCATTCCGGTTGAGGTGGCTTTGATTGGCGGAGGTCTTTTGCTGCTCACCTTTGCGCTGCTATCTATGCGAGCGCTGAAGGGAAAACCAACTGGGCTTACTTTTGAATCCGATCGTTTACAACACACTGATACTTTGTTGGATATGGAAGCCCTTGCAGTTATTCAGAGTTTTGCAGTAAAGCCTGCTCGAAATACTGACTCAGGACATGACTTTGGTGGAGGAAGTTTTGGTGGGGGTGGAGGCGGCGGGACTTTTTAACTGTAGGACTCTATAGCAACTCAATAAGCACTGCACACTAAATCCACATTACAAATTGAAATATAAAAAACGGCTACTCGCCCGATTCAACAATATCAACCATTCACCCCATGTTTGATGACAAACGATAAAGACGAATCTCGCAACCCATCCTCACCAATTTTTAATGCTTCCTCAGGCGGCAGCCTTGATAGCTAAGACGAATTATTCAGAACTATATTTTACAATCGGTATTTTTTAGAAACTCATTATGTATCCCATTACTTAAGTCGCTGAATTTTCTTTTTCTTAATGCATAATATTGCCAAACAATACTTCTCTGCCAAAGTCCGTCCGAGGATTTATTTTGAACTGCCCGCCTTTTGGCAACTAAAGCAGGAATTGAAATGTAAAAAGCAAAATGTGCTTTAAGAATTGCCATTAAATCTGAAAGACTCTTTAGCTTCCAAACCGAATGGATAGCTGCAATGCCATCCATTGATAACCGGACAATAAAAACCTTCCATAACATTTCGCTCAGGGGTAGGTTTTTAAACATCATCATTAAACTATTTCTGAAATTCAAGTAAGTCTTTCGTGGATTTCCTTGTGGTAAACTGCCGCCCCCTACGTGATATACTACTGAAGAAGGAACACAGATCACCTTGCCGCCAGTATTTCTAATTCTCCAACATAAGTCAATCTCCTCTTGATGGGCAAAGAAATCATCATCTAACCCCCCCAATTTAAAATAGGTTTTTGACTTAACAAACAGGCAGGCTCCGGTTGCCCAGAATATTTCCGTTATGGTATTATATTGTTCTAAGTCCTTTTCTATACTATCGAAAATCCTGCCCCGACAAAAAGCGTATCCAAAACGATCTAAATATCCACCACAGGCTCCGGCATATTCAAATGAATCCTTCTCATGATATGCGCGGATTTTAGGTTGTGCTGCCACCACATCTTTTTCCTCCTCCATTGATTTTAAGACTTTTTCGATCCATCCTTCTGTCACCTCTACATCCTGATTTAGTAAGATAAAGTATTCAGCATCAATCTGTTTTAATACCTTATTGTATCCGGAAGCAAAGCCTTCGTTTACGGTATTTTTTATCAGTCTAACCTGAGGATAATTTTCTTGAACAAATGCCACCGAATCATCTGTAGAGGCATTGTCGGCAACCACTACTTCGATAGTTTCAGAAGCGCTGTATTTTATAACACTTGGAAGAAACTTCTCTAAAAAGAGGCGACCGTTCCAGGCTAAGATTACTACTGATACCTTTTTTCTAGTGACCATAATATAATTAGCCTTCAAACATAAAAAAATGCCTCTCACGGAACCGTGAAAGGCATTCAGATAAATATTTCAATTAGCTTACTCCTAAGAATTGTCTTCTGTAGGCGTATCTTTTGCCGCAGACTTCTTTGTATATTTCTTCTTAAACTTATCAATACGACCTGCCGTATCTACAAATTTCATTTTCCCCGTAAAGAAAGGATGACTTTCATTAGAAATTTCGAGTTTGATAAGTGGGTATTCGTTTCCGTCTTCCCACTTAATGTTTTCGCGTGAATTGGCTGTGCTTTTACCTATCCATGATTTGTCCAGAGAGATATCTTTGAAAACCACTGTGCGATAATTAGCTGGATGAATATCCTTTTTCATAGTATTTGTTTTGAATTTGGGAGCGCAAATATAGGATTTAGGATGGAAATTAAAAATGGTGGATGCTCAGAATTTGTAATTTAGATACTCATCATCTTATTTATTGACCAAATGAGGTTTAAAATTCATAAATTTTATGAATTGGGAAACCGTTCCCAGGACTATCTGTGAAAAGCGCATAAGAATAAAAGGGAAATCACATATACGCAGGTAAGTGAGAATTTAATTTGAAACTTACGCAGAGTTTAAGTTGCTTCTTTTTTACTCTCAATGATCTATCCATATTATAAATGGACATGATATATCGGTAAATTCCGACAATACTAAGCATATTAATTTCTTCCTTCTCAGCAGAGTTTTCCTTTTCCCCCTAGTGTAGAAATGCTATAGTTTCTAATAATCTAAAAAGAAGAATCCGAATAATTAACGTTAAATGAATAATCCGTATACTTGCGTCCTGTCGGGTCACTTTACTGGATATTGATAGCAATGTTCTTCGACTTTAACAGTTGAAAAGTTGTTTTTGGGCATACTCTATTTGTTGACATTTTTAGAATTAATCAAGCTCGTTGGTATTTTTTTGTGTTACCCAACTATTAGAGATTGTGTGCGTTCACCTTGTAAGTAGGCGGTTGTATCCTCTTCGAAATAAGATCTAATCCGTTAACCAAATCAACATTATTTGCGTATGCAAATGGGTTAAAGCAATAGTTAATTTCCTTTTTATAATGTAGGCAAAAGCAGGATTAATTCCTTTAGTTAAAAGCAGGACAAATTCTATTTGCCTCTTGACTTTTTTTCTTACTGACTTTATATTATCCATGGTCAAATTAAACTGCCTCTGAAAAGGATTCCTTTCACGGGCATTTTAATATGGCAAAGACTCTGAACAAATGAGCTTTAATCAATCATCTCAAATAACAATATAGATCATGGACTTATTTACACAGATTTATTGCAAAAGCCACTTAGCGAAACGGTTCTTTTTGATGGCCCTATTATTTAGTAGCTGCGCTATGATGGGTTATAGCCAGAATGCGATTGTAATAGAAAATAGTCAGACGGGAAATCCACCTTCAGAATGGCAGATAACAGGAGCCGGAGCTTTATCTATTCAGGGGTTTGCCACTACCATCAGCGTTAACAAGGGCGATACGGTTCATTTCAAAATCAAGACTGATGCCTCGGCATATACTATTAATGTTTACAGAATAGGTTATTATCAGGGGAATGGCGCCCGCTTGATAGGAACAGGCTTGGTGACTTGTGCTTTGCCACAATCGCAGCCAACAGATTTGTATGATGCAGTGACCGGTAAAACGGATTGTAGCAACTGGCAAGAATCTGGTTATTGGAAGGTACCATCGAATGCAGTTTCAGGAGTTTATATGGCTAAATTGACACGCTTGGATAATAGCGGAGCCAGCCATATTACGTTTATCGTGCGTGATGATGTGGGGAATTCAAATTTGCTTTTTAAAACGGGCGATGCCACATGGCAAGCGTATAATAATTACGGAGGGAACAGTTTGTATGTAGCTGGTATCAGTGTTCCGGGCTTTAACCATGCTACCAAAATAAGTTATCAGCGTCCTTTCTATACCGCCAACGGCGGCGGCGGCGGTGGGCCAGATGAAGATTGGTTTTTTAATGCGGAATATCCGATGATTCGTTTTTTAGAAAAGAATGGATACAATATCAGCTATTCCACCGATTGGGATATGGGAAGAGATTCTTCACTTATTACACCAGCTAAACACAAGGTAATGTTGTCCGTAGGCCATGATGAATACTGGTCGGCACCGGAAAGAAAAAAGTTTGAAGATGCCAGAGATGCCGGGGTGCATTTGGCTTTTTTCAGCGGCAATGAAGTTTATTGGAAAACACGTTGGGAGGATAATAATCAAACCATAGTATGCTATAAAGAAGGTACACTGGGTGAGAATATTTGCGGGGGCAAATGCGATCCATTGTTAGATGTGTGGACAGGTTTGTGGCGTGATGGATGCTCGTTTGTGGCAGCAGATGGCTGCAATCCTGAAAATTCTATAAGTGGGGAGATGAGCTGGGATGGATCTACCGGCTCTATTGAAGTACCTTACACGTATAGAAATATGCGCTTTTGGAGGAATACTTCGATTGCTTCCCTTGCTGATGGACAAACTGCAACACTTCCTTATGGAACTCTTGGCTACGAATGGGATTGGGAGCAATATGAAGCCAGCTATCCGGCTGGAAGAATTACCATGTCCAGCACAGCAGTGGGAGGTAGAACACATAAATTATCTGTGTACCGACATAGTAGCGGTGCATTAGTTTTTGGCGCTGGAACTATTCAATGGTCATGGGGGCTTGATAGTATACACGCCCGTGGTAACGAACCGGCTGACATCCGGATGCAGCAGGCTACGGTTAATATATTAGGCGATATGGGGGTGCAGCCTGAGACTTTGCAAAGCGATTTAGTATCGGCATCAGCATCTACTGATTTTACCGCTCCTACTTCAATCATTACTACTCCTTTGAATGGTGCTTTGTTGCCGCAGGGAACTGCTGTAAACATTAGTGGAACTGCTTCGGATATTGGAGGAGCAGTAGCCGGGGTAGAAGTGTCCGTGGACGGGGGAGCAACTTGGCAGATGGCCGAGGGTACTACTAACTGGAATTATTTTTGGGTTCCTACTGTTCAAGGAACCGTTACTATTAAAAGCCGTGCTTTTGATGATTCAGGAAATATAGAAACGGAAGGAAATGCGCCTTCGGCGAATGCAATTATAGATACAGTGGGCGACCAGGTTCCGGTTGTTTGTCCGTGTACTATTTTTCAACCAACCGATGCTCCGGTTGTTGCCAATGGGAATGATGGGCAAGCCATTGAGTTGGGAGTTAAATTCAAGTCAAGTCAGAATGGGTATATAACGGGGATAAGATTCTATAAAGGTGCAGGAACTACCGGCACACATATCGGGCATCTATGGAATACTTCAGGTGATATGCTGGCTGAAGCGACCTTCACTGGTGAGTCATCTTCGGGATGGCAGGAAGTATTATTAGGAGCTCCTATAGCTATTGATTCGGGAATAACTTATGTGGCTTCTTTTCATAGCAGCTCGGGAGATTATCCTTATACCAATCCATATTTTACTCAACCTGTTTTCAATGGCCCTTTAAAGGCTTTGGCAGATGGAGAAGCCGGGCATAATGGTGTTTACAAATACTCTGCTATATCCGCTTACCCTGATGATAATTACAAAACGAGTAACTATTGGGTAGATGTGGTTTTCAATACTTATGTAGGACCAGATGTTACAAGTCCGGGAGTAGCATCCACTTCTCCTTCTAACGGAGCCACCGGTGTTCAGATTAATACAACGGTTAAAGCCGTTTTTACAGAGGCTATTGATACCGGTACAATTAATGCCTCTACCTTTGAGCTGAGGGATTCTTCTAATGTAGTAGTTCTAGCAACGGTTAGCTATAATACCGGAAGCAGAACAGTTACCTTAACGCCATCAGCTAACCTAGATTATACTTCAGTATATACTGCAACTTTAAAGGGGGGGATTATCGAACCTACTATTAGGGATCTTGCAGGAAATCCTTTGGCTGCTAATTATTCCTGGTCATTCACCACACGTACTCCGCCACCTCCACCACCCAATGAAGGAACCGGCGGCCCTGTTCTGGTAATCAGTGCTGCATCAAACCCATTCAGCCGTTACCCAGTGGAAATTCTTCGTGCGGAAGGATGGAATGCATTCACAGCGATGGATATTTCGCTTGTTTCTGCTTCTGTTTTGAATGATTATGATGTAGTCGTTCTGGGTGAAATCCCTCTGAGTGCATCCGACGTAACAATGCTGACGAATTGGGTAAATGCAGGAGGAACTTTAATCGCCTTCAGACCAGATGCTCAGTTGGCGCCTTTGATGGGCATTACCCCTGCGGGTGGAACCTTGTCTGATAAATATCTTTTAGTGAATAATAGTGGCCCTGGTGTAGGAATTGTAAATCAAACGATTCAGTATCACGGAGTAGCCGACCAATATGCTTTGAATGGCGCAACGTCTTTGGCAACACTCTACTCAGATGCCTCGACAGCGACTACTTATCCTGCAGTTACCACAAAAAGTGTTGGAAGCAACGGAGGTATTGCAGTTGCATTTACCTACGACCTCGCCAAATCTGTGGTATATACCCGTCAGGGGAATCCTGAATGGGCGGATCAAAAGAGAGATGGTGAAATCAATCCTATTCGTTCTGACGACCAGTTCTTTCCCGATTGGATTGACTTTAATAAGATAGCTATTCCACAGGCTGACGAACAGCAACATTTGCTTTCCAATATTATAGTGCAGGGAAACCTACATAGAAAACCTTTACCAAGAACATGGTTCCTGCCTAAAGGACTAAAAGCTGCGGTAGTGATGACCGGTGATGACCACGGAGATAGTGGGATGCAGCCTCGTTTTGATATTAATATAGCAGAAAGCCCTTCAGGTTGCTCGTTAGAAGATTGGGAGTGCATCCGCTCTACCGGTTACCTGTTTGTCGGGTCTAATTTTACAAGTGCGCAGGCAACTCAATACAACAACCTCGGATTCGAGGTGGCTTTGCACATCAATACGGGTTGTGCTAATTTTAATGAGTCGCAATTCCAGAATTTTATCACGAATCAATTTGATGATTTTCAAAATGCCTTCCCGGGAGTTCCCCTTCCGGCGACCAATAGAAACCATTGCATAGCTTGGAGCGGATGGAGCATGACTCCTGAAGTGCAAGCAGCAAACGGAATCCGTCTGGATGTGAATTATTACTACTGGCCACCGGCTTGGGTCAACGATCGTCCCGGTATGTTTACCGGTTCGGGAATGCCAATGCGCTTTGCCAAATTGGACGGAACGATCATTGATTGTTACCAAGCCACAACTCAAATGACTGACGAATCGGGGCAATCATATCCTACATTCATCAATGCTTTATTGGATAAAGCAATTGGCACTGAAGGTTATTATGGGGTGTTTACCGCAAATATGCACTTTGACAACCCTAATCATCCAAGCGCTAATGCTATTGTTGCCTCTGCAAAAGCAAGAGGTATTCCTGTTGTATCAGCAAAACAGATGCTGGATTGGTTGGATGGAAGAAACAGTTCGGCTTTCAATGGTATTGCTTGGAATAATCAGCAATTAAGTTTTTCTATTACTGCTGCTACAGGTTCAAGAAACATGCAGGCTATGTTACCCACGGCCTGTGCAAATGGAACCTTAAATTCTATTTCGTATAACGGCAGTCCTCTGAGCTATAATGTAGAAACCATTAAAGGAATCTCTTACGCATTTTTCGATGCTACCAAAGGAGCCGGAACTTATATGGCCGATTATAGTGTAGATACTACGGGTCCGGTAATCAGCAATATTGTGGCATCGCCGCACAGCGATGGGACAGCAACAATTACATGGACAACTGATGAAATCTCGAATTCATCAGTTCATTATGCAGCGACGCCTGACGCTCTTGCCTTAATCACACAGAATGCATCTATGGTAAGCAGCCATAGCGTAGTGCTTAGTGGCTTATCTCAGGGAGTTACCTATAATTTTAGGGTTACTTCCGCAGATGCTGCGGACAATAGCAGCACGAGCCCGATGCCTTCAGACTCTATCGCTTTTTCGATGCCTTTTGGCCCTTGCGTTGTGGATCAAACAGACGAAGATTTCAATCTTGGAATGACGGATGCGAATACAGTTGTTGTATTAAATAATGATGGAGAAGTAATTCTTAAGCCGACATTGCAAGAAGAATTTTCTGGTGGCAGTATTCCATCGGGTTGGAGTGAAGATATTTGGGACGGGCAACCTGGAGCAAGCACCTCATATAGTGGTGGACAAGTTACGGTGAACGGCACTCACATTTATACAAATGCTGTTTTTGGCCCCGGGACTTCGGTTGAGTTTAAAGCAACTTTTAGCGCGGGTAATTTTCAGAATGTCGGATTCACAGCAGATGCGGGATTCAACAACCCTTGGATTGTTATAGGCAGAGGAGGGGCAGGTGATGGGAATATTTATGCAAGAACATTTACCAATCAAACCGCAGATTTGGGAGGCAACTTGCTTGGCACGCCACACATCTATAAAATTAAATGGAACAGCGGCAGTAATAATTTTGAGTTCTATGTAGATGGAAGTTTGGTATCTACTCCTTCCATAACTGAAGCCGTAGGTTCTAATATGAATGTGCAGATAAGTGATTACCCATCGGGAGGTGATGCGCTAACTGTTGATTGGATAAGAATTACTCCGTACACTTTATCAGGAAGTTTTACCTCGAATGTATTCGACGGAGGCTCGATGAAGGAATGGGATGCTGCTACCTGGGACGCTGATGTTCCCTTAGGTACAGGTATATCTGTTTATGCTAGAAAAGGAAATACATCTGTTCCTGATGGCTCATGGACTTCATTCATTCAAATTCCTTCTTCAGGGTCTAATGTAGGGGGCGCTTCAAGATATATTCAGTATCGGACGGATCTTTCCACTGGCAATAACTCGGTTACTCCTGTTTTAAAAAGTATTTCAATTGAATGTGAGGATGGAGTTGGCGATGTAAGTCCTCCAGTAATTACCAATATAGTAGTAACGCCTTCTTCAGACGGCATTTCAGTAACAATCACATGGACCACAGATGAACCATCCGATTCAAAAGTAAATTATGATACCGTGTCAAATCCTTTGAATCAGAGTGAAAGTGATGCTTCGGCGGTTACGATTCATAGTGTCACCATTAACGGATTGATCCCGGGAACTACTTATTATTTCGACGTTTCTTCTGAGGATTTATCTGGTAATTCTTCAACAGAGCCTTTTTCGGCACGCAGTTTTGATACACCATTGCCATTTGTAGCTTGCTTTACCGATAATGCTTTTTCGGATTTCAGTTCAGGTAATACAGGGGGCAATACTTATGTTTCCTTAACTAATGATGGAGAAGTAATACTTAACCCCTCGTTAGGTGCGGAGTTTTCCGGAGCTGTTGTTCCATCAGGATGGGGTGAAGAAGTTTGGGATGGACAAGGTGGGGCAACTACTTCATATAATAGTGGACGCGTTGCAGTTAGTGGAACTCACGTATATACTAATACTTCTTTTGGACCAGGAGCGTCGCTGGAGTTCATTGCTACTTATACAGTGGGCAATTTTCAAAATATAGGTTTTACGGGTGATGCAGCATTTAATGACCCGTGGATAGTAATCGGCAGAGGAGGAGCAGGTGATAATAACGTATATGTCAGAACTTCTGCGGGGCAAACCTCAGTGCTTGGAGGAAGTCTGCTTGACGCTCCTCATAGATACAAGATAAAATGGAATAGTGGAAGCGATGATTTTGAGTTTTACGTTGATGAGGTTTTGGTTCCGACACCATCCATTACACAAACAGTTAGCTCTAATATGATTGTTCAGATAAGTGATTATCCGGCTGGTGGGGTTGAACTTTCCGTTGACTGGCTACGAATAGCTCCTTACTCAACATCGGGGACTTTTGAATCAAGAGTTTATGATGGAGGAGCGGCCAAAAATTGGGGTGATGCCTCATGGACAACAGATATGCCTGTGGGCACTTCTCTTTCGGTGTATGTTAGAACAGGAGAGGTTGCAATTCCTGATGGAAGTTGGACGGCATACTCTTTAATTGCTGTTTCGGGAGATAGTGTTGGCGGAGTTTCCAGATATGCTCAATATAAAGTAGACTTAACTACATCTAATAATCAGGTTACGCCTGTTTTCAAAGACTTTGAAATAACCTGTTCTGATAATAGTAATGTAGCGCCAGAAATAATGAGTTCCCCGTCTTCAGTAACGGCATGTGAAGGAACTATCGTAGTGTTTGTTTCTGATGCAGGTGGTAATCCTTCGCCAACGGTTCAGTGGCAGGAAAGTACCGATAACGGAGATAACTGGAACGATATTACCAATGCTATTTCGGATACATTGCAATTTGAAGCAGCGCCATCCGACAACGGAAAATTATTCCATGCTGTTTGGATAAATGCTTACGGAATTGCGATTTCTGATTCAGCAATCCTTTTAGTGAATTCTATTCCTTCAGCGACTATTTCAGCTTTGAATGCCAATGCTTGTCAGGGGGATAGTATCCATATTCAATTATCTTCAGGAGGCAGTAACCAGCCTTACGATATAGTGGTAAACGGAATTGGCTACATGGGTATTCAATCCGGTCAGACTTTTGCTTCGTTTGGGCCTATAGAACAAAGTATATGGGGTAGTACTGGAACGCCGTCAAATTCGAGTGTGACGGACAATGTGCCTATAGAAGTTGGTGTGAAATTTAATTCTTCTGTCAGTGGTTTTATTCGGGGAGTTCGATTCTATAAAGGGGAAACAAATACAGGGATTCACGTTGGCTCTTTGTGGAATACAAGTGGGGCCAAACTGGCGTCTGACACATTTACAATTGAAACTGCAAGTGGCTGGCAGGAAGTTCATTTTTCTAATCCCGTAGCCATTCAGGCAGACACGACTTATATCGCCTCTTATTTTTCCCAGGATGGATACTTTGCCATTAGTCCGGGATTCTTCTCAGGAAGCGGGGTAGCCAATCCTCCTCTTACGGCTTTGCTGGCGGGAGGCGTAGATGGACCGAATGGGGTCTATAAATATGGTGGTGGTTTCCCGGATGGAGGTAATAACGCTAACTATTGGGTGGATGTTCTTTTTGAAGAAACTTATGCCACTCCACAAACCTTTACTTATAATTTGACCTCAGTGGTTGACACAAATGGCTGTACCGCTTCAGATTCTCCATTGAGTTCAACTTCAGTAGTTGTTCATCCATTGCCTTTGGGAGTTTTATTGGCACCGGAAAATATTTGTGAAGGCGATTCGATTTTATTGACATACACGGAAACGAGTGGAACTGGTCCATATACACTCGTTATAAACGGCACGCCTTACAATAATGTAAACAGCGGCGTTCCTTTTAATTCGGGGTTTTTACCTGCTGCCGGTTTAGGCCCAATAAGTATTTGGGATAGCGGTACTATAGGTGGTGAGCCGGGAGGGCCAGATCCGTCGGATATAGAATTAGGCGTAAAGTTTCGATCAAATATTTCGGGACAAATTTCAGGCATAAGATTTTATAAGCGTGCGACAAATACTGGAACGCATACTGGCACTTTGTGGTCTTCTTCGGGTACTCAACTGGTCAGTGCGGTTTTTGCCGATGAAACAGCAAGCGGATGGCAACAGGTAGATTTCTCTTCACCGGTGACTATTGCGGCAAACACAACCTACATTGCTGCTCCCTCAATTACTACAGAGTTTTTGACTTCCTGTAACCCGGCAGATACGGGAGTGTTAGAACTACATCTCACTAATATCTATGGCTGTGATTCAACACATACGATTACGACAAGTTTACTTCTATCCTCAGAAACCAGTGAACTATTAAGTTCCTGCAATCCGGCTGATACCGGTGTGGTGGTTCTTCACTTCACAAACCAGTACGGTTGCGATTCAATGCATACGGTTACGACTACAATATTGCCAATCAGTTCAACTACAGAATTCCTGACTTCCTGCAATCCGGCGGACACAGGTGTAGTTATCCTTCACTTCACAAGCCAGTATGGTTGTGATTCAACGCATACGGTAACCACTACACTACTGCCAAGCAGTGCAACTACAGAATTCCTGACTTCCTGCAATCCGACAGACACAGGGTGGTGGAACTACATCTCACCAATACCTATGGCTGTGATTCGATCCATACCATTACTACGACCTTACTGCCATCATCAGAGACGAGCGAACTACTGAGTTCCTGCAACCCTTCGGATACAGGTGTAGTTATCCTTCACTTCACAAGTCAGTATGGATGTGATTCAACGCATACGGTAACTACTACGCTACTGCCAAGCAGTGCGACTGCGGAATTCCTGACCTCCTGCAATCCGGCGGACACAGGAGTAGTAGAACTACATCTCATCAATACCTATGGATGTGATTCAACGCATACAGTGACTACTACGCTACTGCCAAGCAGTGCAACTGCAGAATTCCTGACTTCCTGCAACCCTGCGGATACGGGGGTAGTTATCCTTCACTTCACAAACCAGTATGGCTGTGATTCAACGCATACTATCACTACAACCTTAGTTCCATCCATAGAGACGAGCGAACTGCTAAGCTCCTGCAATCCTGCGGATACAGGGGTAGTTATCCTTCACTTCACAAGCCAGTATGGTTGTGATTCAACGCATACGGTAACCACTACACTACTGCCAAGCAGTGCAACTACAGAATTCCTGACTTCCTGCAATCCGGCAGACACAGGAGTAGTAGAACTACATCTCACCAATACCTATGGCTGTGATTCGATCCATACCATCACTACAACCTTACTGCCATCCATAGAGACCAGCGAGCTGCTAAGCTCCTGCAACCCTGCGGATACGGGTGTAATTATCCTTCACTTCACAAGTCAGTATGGCTGTGATTCAACGCATACGGTGACCACTACGCTACTGCCAAGCAGTGCGACTGCGGAATTCCTGACCTCCTGCAATCCGGCGGACACAGGAGTAGTAGAACTACATCTCATCAATACCTATGGATGTGATTCAACGCATACAGTGACTACTACGCTACTGCCAAGCAGTGCAACTACGGAATTTCTAACCTCCTGCAATCCGGCAGACACAGGAGTAGTAGAACTACATCTCACCAATACCTATGGCTGTGATTCTACGCATACTATCACTACAACCTTAGTTCCATCCATAGAGACGAGCGAACTGCTAAGCTCCTGCAACCCTGCGGATACGGGTGTAGTTATCCTTCACTTCACAAGCCAGTATGGCTGTGATTCAACGCATACTATTGTGACCGCGCTGCTTCCTATAAGTAATTCCATTACGGATGCGAACATCTGCTTTGGAAATTCATACGCTTTCAATGGAATAGATTATAGCACCGCAGGAACCTATGTAGATACGCTGACAGGCAGCAATGGATGCGACTCACTTGCTACTTTGGTTCTGACGGTTGCGCCTGGAGGCATTAATGCTATTTCAGCATCTATCTGTCAGGACAGCACCTATTTATTCAATAACCGGTCTCTGACATTGCCAGGAGTATATTATGACACGATCATTTCTCCTCAAGGATGTTACTCGTTTACAGAATTGACCTTAACAGTAAATTCTTCCTACAAAACGTTTGACACGGTTTCCATTTGTTCCGGTTCCTCGTATGATTACTTCGGTATGCAACTCTCTACTCCGGGAGATTACAATCACTTTATGCAAACACAATTCGGTTGCGACAGCGTCAACTATTTGCATTTACTTATTAATGTGCCAGATAAACCGATGATAACCAGGGTTGGTGATACGCTATTTTCGTCAGGGACTGGTTCCCACCAGTGGTATATTAACGATACCTTATTATCTGGCGCAACCGACTCTACTTTGGAAATATTACAAAACGGTTATTATACCGTTCAACGCGTTGATTCTAATGGATGTACAGGCGCCTCGGACTCGCTGTTGGTAAACGACATAATCTTTACGCATGTCAAAGAAACCGAAGTAGAAACCGTAATTGGTGTATATCCAAATCCAACTAAGGGGAACTTTATCGTTGAATGTAATCTTCCACTATCAACAGAGATTTATATTGTTGATGCTATTGGAAGGCTTGTATCGAAGGCGGAAATGAGAGCAGGAAAAGCAGAGATAAATGCATCTGCACTTTCTGATGGAGTTTACTTACAGAGAATATATACCGGCAGAGATTATAAAACAATCAAGCTGATCGTGGCAAAATAAGAAAGATAATTGAGGGTTTTACGAGGACTAATTGTCTTTTGCCCAAGCTAAAACAGCGCAACCGTTCCAACCGTTCACTGTTCTTATATTTGATGTGTAATATGAAGTGGTTCATCACTGGGTTATACTGTTTATTTCTTACGGGGTCTTTGTTGGCGCAAGAAGGCTGGGAGAAGATTGTTGCACTCGAAAAGAAATCTTTCTCCTATCGGCAGCAGGCGGCCCGTTCCGGTACGGAAGATAACTGCAACATTATTTATCAGCGATTGGCCTTGCAATTAGATCCATCGGTACATTATATATCTGGCAATGTCACTTCTTATTTTATTCCCCGTCAGGCTATGCCATACATCGAATTCGATTTGACGGATTCCTTGCAAGTGGATAGCATTTTGTTTCACGACACCGCTCTTTCTTTCACCCGAAACGTGAAAGATGTCTTACACATTGAATTCCCTTCGCCGCTGGCCGACGCTCAGGTAGATTCTTTAACCGTATTCTATCAAGGCGCACCACCGGAAACCGGCTTTGGTTCTTTCGTTCAGGATTATCATGATAGCGTTCCTATCCTCTGGACTCTATCCGAGCCTTTCGGGGCCAGAGACTGGTGGCCCTGTCGCCAGAATCTCTCAGATAAAATCGATTCTTTGGACGTGATCGTCACTACGCCGCAAAGGTATCGAGCTGCCAGCAATGGATTGTTGGTGAGCGAAACTCAACAGGATACATTTAAGACCTATCATTGGAAGCACCGCTATCCGGTGGCGGCCTATCTCGTCTGTGTGGCTGTGACGAACTATGCCGTCTATGCGGATTATGTTCCTTATCAGAACGACAGCATCCTGGTGCTGAACTATGTATATCCCGAAACCATTGACCGGGTGCGCGAACAGACGAAGGATATTGTTCCCATCATGCAGTTGTATAATGAACTATTCGGGCTTTATCCTTTCAGCAAGGAGAAGTATGGCCACGCACAGTTTGGTTGGGGTGGAGGCATGGAGCATCAAACCATGACCTTTATGGTGGACTTCAACTTTGAGTTGATGGCCCATGAACTGGCGCATCATTGGTTTGGAGATAAAGTAACCTGCGCTTCCTGGTCAGACGTTTGGCTCAACGAGGGCTTCGCCAGCTATTTAAGCGGCCTTTGTTACGAAAGAATTTTACCGGAATGGTGGATGGCTTTTCGGCAAAGCAGAATTTTGTCGGCAACCAGCGAACCCGAAGGCTCGGTATGGTGTGACGACACGACCGACGTAAGCAGAATATTCAACGGTAGGCTCTCCTATGCAAAGGGTGCTATGGTGCTTCATTCGCTTCGTTGGCTGCTCGGCGATACTGTTTTCTTTTCGGGCATGAGGGCTTATCTTGACAATGCCTCGCTGTGCTATTCCTTTGCTACCACAACAGATTTCAAGAACCAAATGGAAGCTACCTCAGGAATGAATTTGGATGAGTTTTTTACTGATTGGGTTTATGGCAAGGGGTTCCCATCCTACCAGATTGAATGGTCGCAGGGTTTGGATAAGCAAGTGAACTTGACGATTCATCAAACTCAATCACACCCTTCTGTTTCCTATTTTGAAATACCGGTGGACATTTCCTTCAAGGGATTTTCGAAAGATACCACGATGGTTTTCAATCCAACAACTTCTGGTCAGACTTATTCCTTTCCGCTTCCCTACGCAGTAGATTCTGTGACCTTCGATCCCGATTGGTGGATTATATCAGCAAACAATCAGGTTTTGCGCCGACCTGCCGCCGACCTAGCTTTCTATATCTATCCTAACCCGGTTACCGACGTGTTGAAACTGCGCGTAGAAAGTTCGGAGTATCGCGATGCAGAAGTCAGCGTATTCAACGTGATGGGCGAACGCTTATATAGAACCACCTGCGAATTGCTCAAGGGTTCCAATGTGGTGCAGATAGAGACCGGTAAGTTTAATTCAGGTTTTTATACGCTCCGCCTCACCGTTCCGGGCAAAACGCTGACTTCATCTTTTGTCAAGCTCCGCTAAAGAAGCTTCATTTATTTCCACACTTTTACGGCTTCATAAAAACAATTTCTGATGGAAGAAAAACTCAAATCCTTTGCCCGCATATTGAAGATCATGGATGAACTGCGAACGCAATGTCCCTGGGATAGGAAACAAACTCTCGAATCGCTTCGCCCGTTGACCATCGAAGAAACGTATGAATTGGGCGATGCCATTCTGAAAAGTGATATGAAAGGCATCAAAGAAGAGTTGGGCGACTTGTTGCTGCACATTATTTTCTATGCCAAAATAGGAGAGGAGAAACAGGAGTTTGACATAGCCGGTGTTATCAATGACCTATGTGAAAAGCTCATCACGCGCCATCCTCATATCTATAGCGATGTGAAGGTGAACAACGAAGAGGATGTGAAACAAAACTGGGAAAAGATTAAGTTGAAAGAAGGGAAGAAGTCCGTTCTTTCCGGTGTGCCGGTTTCGCTGCCTGCCCTGATTAAAGCCTACCGGATGCAAGACAAAGCCGCGCAGGTAAAGTTTGAGTGGGATAAAATAGAGGACGTTTGGGCCAAAGTGGAGGAGGAGCGCAATGAATTGGAAGAAGCCATAGCCACCGGCGACAAAAACAAGATCGAAGATGAATTTGGCGACCTGATGTTTGCGCTGGTCAATTATGCGCGCTTCCTAAAGCTGGACCCCGAAGCCCGCGCTGGAAAGGACGAACCTGAAATTCATGCGTCGGTTTCAATACATCGAAGAACAAAGTGTGGTCCAGAACAAATCGCTACACGATATGACGCTCGGCGAAATGGATGCCATTTGGAATGAGGCCAAAGCCAAGGGGCTTTAAGGTGTAGTTTAGATTTCCCCCTTCATCTACTTGCTTCCGGGTTTGTTCAAAACTTTAGAGAGGTTATTAGGTTTTAATGGATGTTTGCTGATTCTTCATCACAACGAGGGCGAAGTCATCTATTTGCATCAATTCCAACGTAAAACCAGTCGAAAACTAATGAAAGACAAGGTTGTCCTAATAAAAAAGTAGCTAGCGATAGCCAGAAACTAGCTAGCTAACAACAAAAACAAGGACATAATTCTAATTTAGTAAGTAATAAATTGAAATTATTACTTACTAAATTAGAATTAATACCTAATAAACGATGATTATAACATTACATTTCCGAATTAGCACCTAATAAATATGAATTAGTAGGTAATGTTTTTTGATTATCACCTACTAATTAATATTTATTACGTAATAACTGGAAATTATAAGATAATAAACCTAAATTATAAGAGAGTAGTCCTGAACTATTAAATGGTTTTATGCCGAAATAATCTAGTTCTGAATAGATAGTATGAATAATCAAGAAGGATTTAATTAGGATTTTGCAATCTCTACCTTCAATTTAGGCGAAGCTATTTAAGATTTAGAGGCGGATTCGTGCTCCAAATCTGTAGTGATCAAGGCTATGGCCTTTTCTTTCAGACTTTCCACGTCCGCTTCCACCATACCGGTAGTTTCAATCGGGCGATGGCGATAAACAACGAGTCGCCCCCAACTGTTCGTAGGCTATTTGCCTACGACTCGCAATAATGACGGCTTATAGTTGCTTTTAAATAGCCAACCCTATTCAAACTACAAAAATCTTGGAGGCTTTTGTAGTTTATAAATGGCAAAAGTCCGTTCCGATGGTTATCGGTCAAGACTTTTTTCTTTGAGGTTGGCGTTCCTGACCATCTATATAGTAGGAGGGCTGCGCCCGCGATAGGTTCAAAGGACTCCTTTGGAGGGTTTAGGGAGCAGATATAGCCGACAATAAGCCGCCATCATCATTTATTTCCTACTGCTTGGTGTCCACTAGGCGGAATAGTTTCAGCGGGTGCGACAGCCGCCGATAAAGAGCCATTATTATCTGAACATAATAAAACTATTTTTGTGTGGCAGTAGCATTTATGCGGCGCCGCCAGGTGTGAATAGAAAAATGCTCAATCAAACTAACAACAGGGGTTTAAATAATATCCCATCATCCTTTAAAATATCATGAAAAAGAAACAGAACAAAAGCGGTAAGCCGCATAGTAAAGAGCGGAGCTCATCCGCCGATAATAACGAGCAAGTATTAAGTGTGATAAAATCACTCGGCAATAATGCCGACCTCAAAAAACTTTTCCCTGAGTTGGAGCAGAAACTCAGTCAGGAAGAAATCATATTGGCACTGAACTATCTCGACAAGACCGGCACCATCAGTATTGGCCAAAAGGGTAAGATTGAATTACTACAGAATACAAAACCGAGGAACTCGGATAGAGGAAGCAGAAAATCGGGAGGTGACGAGAGCCAGGTGCAGAAATATTATTTCGGCACGGCAGATGTGACCAGAACGGGCTCGGCTTTTGTGTCGGTAAACGAGTTGGACCGCGATGTGTTTATCCCGAACCGGTATGTGCGAAATACTTTGCAGGGCGATGAAGTGAAGATTAGAATCACTTCTTTTTCTCGCCGACCGGAAGGGGAAATTGTGGCCATCATCAAGCGGAGCTGGGAAAGTTTCACGGGAAGGATTAAGGTGCTGGACAAATTCGCTTTCTTCATTGCCGATGAAAAAAATTGGGAACCGATGTGTTCGTCCCCTTAGATTCCTTGAAAGGAGCAAAAACAGAGGATCGTGTTATTGTTCGGGTGATGGACTGGAATGTAGGCAAGCGAAATCCTTTGGGCGAAGTGGTGGAGGTGCTTAGCGACAAACATTCGTCTGACTTAGACATGAAGATGATATTGATTACCAATGGTTTCAGTATTGATTTCCCGAAAGCGGTATATGATGAACTGGCGAAGGTGCCGGAGCAAATTCCTTCGGAAGAAATTAAGCGGCGCTTGGATATGAGGGCGGTTACGACCTTCACCATTGACCCCGAAGATGCGAAGGATTTTGATGATGCTTTGTCTATCCGAACGCTTGCTAATGGCAACATGGAGGTGGGCGTTCATATTGCGGACGTATCACATTATGTGCGCGAAGGTTCGCAGTTAGATAAAGAGGCAGAGCGCCGGGCAACATCTGTTTATTTGCCGGATAGAGTTTGTCCGATGTTGCCGGAAAGGCTATCGAATGAATTGTGTTCTCTGCGCCCCAACGAGGACAAACTGACTTTCTCGGCCATCTTTGAATTTGATGACAAGCTGCACATGAAGAACTTTACTGTGGCCAAAACAGTAATTCATTCTAATCAACGTTTTTCTTATGAGCAAGCGCAGGAAGTATTGGAAACCGGTACGGGTGACTATGCGGAGGAATTGAAATCACTGCATCGAATCGCCAACCATATTCGCGCCGCTCGAATGAAGAATGGAGCCATTGCTTTTGAAAAAGCGGAAGTCCGTTTCAAACTAGATGAAACCGGCAAGCCTCTTGGAATAGTTCTGAAAGTGCGGAAGGCAGCCCATCTACTAGTGGAAGATTTAATGTTGTTGGCCAATGAAACAGTGGCGCAGTTTGGCTCGAAAATTCAGAAGAATAAAATAACACAGCCTTTTGTATATCGCGTTCATGACAAACCCGACCCGGCTAAACTTGAAATGTTTAGCGCGGTTGCTTCTCGGTTTGGTTATAAAATAAAATTTGATGAACCCGAGAATGCGTCAGGAATATTCAACACGCTTTTGAAGAAGGTAGAAGGCAAGCCCGAGCAGAATGTTTTGGAAACGATGGCGATTCGGAGTATGGCTAAAGCAGAATATACTACGAAGAACATAGGCCACTATGGCTTGGCCATGAAGCATTACACTCACTTCACTTCGCCCATCCGTCGCTATCCCGATGTGATGGTTCATCGGTTAGCAGAACAGTTGATAAACTCGTCTGATAAATTAGTAGATAAGTTGGAGTTGGAGGGACGCTGTAAAAATTCATCGCTGATGGAGCGCAAAGCTATGGATGCAGAGCGGGAAGCTGTAAAGTATAAACAGATTGAATTTTTGCAGGATAAAATAGGAGGAGAGTTTGAAGGGGTGATTACCGGAGTCATTATGCGCGGCATCTTTGTGGAGATGGTGGACAATAGATGTGAAGGCATGGTGAGCGTGGAGGCTTTGGGAAAAGAAGATTTTGCTTTTGATGAAAAGATGCTTCGGTTGACAGGCGTAAGAACTAAGCGTAAGTTTGAACTGGGTGACAAGGTAATGGTGAAGATTCTTTCCGCCGATATTATTCTTCGTCGAATTGATTTAGGGTTGGTCAATTAATAGCTTCAAGTGAATTTTCAGCGCCCGATTCCATCTCGATTCAGCAGTCTTTCTGCCTTACAGCTTTTTCAAATGTTGCGCTATGGGGCCTTTGTGCTTATTGGCGTTTGCTTTGCGAAGCTGAGCTTAGGCCAAGACGATATTGGCCGGTTTGAAACTTTTCTTCTTGTAAGTAGTATGCTCAGCTTCTTTTGGGTGAGCGGAATGATTAATTCAATGCTGTCCGTATATCCTAAAAAGAATGAGGAGGACAAAAAGGCAGTATTGTTCAATACCTTTCTATCGCTGTCCTTTTTGAGTGTAGCGGCAGGAGTTTTGCTATTTACCTTCTCGGAAAACCTGCTTTTGTTTTTGGATAAGGATAGAAGCGGCGGGTTAATTCAATTGTCTGTCTTTTTCTTGTTGTTGAATAACCCTTCCTTCATATCAGAGTATATTCTGTTTCTGAACAACAAGAAAAAAGAGTTGGTGATTTACGGAATGGCCTTTGCAATTCTTTCCTTTTCGGCAGCAGTCATCCCCATATATATCAATTACCACGTGGAGTATGCTATGTATGGTTTTATAGGGGTAGCTGCACTTAGGATTTTGTTTGCTTTATTTCTTGTCTATAAATTCGGAGCTTTCCGTTTTGATTGGCGATTGCAATTAGATCAACTCAAAATTTCTTTGCCTATTATCGGCTCCATATTTGTTAGCGGGTCGGCGGAATATATAGACGGCATCTTGGTAAAAGCAAAGTTTAATGACACAGATTTCGCCATTTACCGATACGGGGCAAAGGAACTGCCTATACTTTTAATTATTGCCAATACCTTCAGTTCGGCTATGATTACTGCTGTTTCTGCAAATCTAGACGAAGGGTTAAAGCAGATCAAGAAGAACTCAGCACATTTGATGCACCTGTTCTTTCCCCTTACTATCATTCTGATGGTTACCAGTCCTTACATATATCCTTTGGTATTCAATCAGAGTTTTGCTTCCAGTGCCATCATCTTTAACATCTATCTTTTACTCATCATTCCCAGAGTCCTTTTTCCACAAACTATTCTTACCGGTATTCATGCTTCCCGCTTCCTGTTTATTTCTTCATTAATAGAAATCACGTTGAACGTTTCGTGTAGCATTCTACTCTCTATGAAGTTTGGTTTGGTGGGGATTGCTTATGGAACAGTGATTTCTAGCCTTTTTGATAAATTTTTTCTGGTGGCTGTTTGTCATTTCGTTTTCCGAATATCAATTAGGCGCTTTCTTCTATACATTCCGTACCTTGTATATGTATCATTGACCATTGTAGCGTTCATTATTAGCTACAAGATGATGCCTGCTGTTTAAGTCTTTTTTGGTAAAAAGCTACTGAAAACTGAAGTTTTCAGCGACCTCTGCTGCCCAATCCAGATTTGAATGAATATGCCCTCACGTAACTTTATGACCATGATGTCCGTAATAAGGGGTATGGACATGAACAAACTTTACACGCTTCTTATGGTTTCCTTTCTGGCAGCATCTAATGTATCTGCAAAAACCTTTGTGGTAACCTCCGGTAAATGGACGGATGCCGCCGTTTGGAATCAAGCTTATCCTGGAAATGTAATTGCCGCAGATGATGAGGTGATTATCTCTGGTCAGGTGACGATGAACACCGGTATTGTCGTGGAGGGAACTCTAACAGTTGAAAAAGGGGCTAGCATGGTTGGCATGAAAGACCTGATGATTTCTAAATCCGGGAAATTCGTGAACAACGGAAATACTGTGATGAAAAGGATCATGAACGAAGGAACGATTGACAATAACCTGATTATGGAATCCATGATGGATATTGACAATAAAGGAATGATTGGCAATAACAACAATATGGTTGCGGGAAACAATTTCAGTAATTATGGCGGAAAAGCAGAGGGGAAAACCGGTGCTTATTTCGTCAACAATAATGTATTCAATTCACCCTCTTCCGAATTTAGTAAAGAAACTAAGGTGTTTTATGGAAGTCAGTTTGAGGAGTCTTCAGTGGCTTCCCCGTTTCGCGTTCAAACCAATCTCGCGGGAGGCGTTGTAGAACTGCAAATCTTCAGTCCTTCTAATGAGGATGTTTCTTTTTATAGCATTGAAAGAAGTACGGATGGAAAAACTTATGTCGTGCTAGAAATTCTTCCGGTGAAGAATAGCGTAGAAGAAAAAACAACCAGCTATACCGATACAAATCCTAACCTGAGCCTAAATCATTATAGAATTACTGCTACTAATTCTTTAGGTCAGCAGAATACACTTCCATTAACAACAGTGATTCTGGGAGATCGTGGCGCACTGACCTTTGCCGGCAAGTAATTTGTTTATTAAGATATGAAACAGGCGGACCCCGTAAGGTTTGCTTTTTTTATGTCCTAAAATGGTTCAATCATCGAAAACAAAGATTCGTTCCCACACGCTTCTTTTAGATTTCCCGATTTGTCCATCTACTTTAATGTAAACCGGTGTAGCCGTCTTGATTTTTTTCAATTCTTGTATCGCATCCGAGCTCAAAGTATCTCCACCGGAAATATATTGTTTGCCTTCTTTTTTTGTTAAAGAAATGGTCACGCCACTCACCGCTACCTGATTCATGTTTTTCTCATTGTCATACATCGTTACAAAAGGCTGTTTATGGATAAACATACTTCTCGGATATGATTTATTTCGGATTAAAAGGACTTTATCATTTAGCTTAATCAAGTTTGTTTTTGGGTTGCTGATTACAGGAAACATTCGTTCCGGTACCTTGACAATAAACTGCTTTTGAAAAAGATATATTCTGGAACCGGTAATGCTGGTTACAATAGCGCGTAGGGTAGCCGTATCATAATCTCCCCACTTGGTGCTGTTGGCTGTAATCAACAGGACGCTGTCGTTTTGTATCGCCAGCCCTTTTTCAAATAGAAACTGTGAGATAATTAGTTCCGGTGCTACCCTGATTTTAAAACTATACTCTTTCTTGTTCAAGAGAGTATCGAGATTCGGCTTGAGCCATATTTCGCTCCGGTTATCCATCGGGATGAATATCTCACCATTTACAGCATTCGATTGGCTGGAGACCTGCTGATAAACCAGCGAAATCCAGAAAATACAAATCGCTTTCATCAAACATTTCTTCATCACGTATTAAATATAATAGATAGTATAGGAATACAGGGAAAGATGTTCTCCTATTTTTTCACACCTCCGTCAAAAGGTAGCTTTAAACATACAAGAAGCCGAAAGGACTAATCGTCTTCTTCTTCGACGGATCCCTGCCATTTCACAAAGTGAAGGAGTCCTTTGTTACGGTCGCCGGTAGAGACCAGTTCTAAGTGCAGTGAATCCAGCTTTTGGATCATATAAATTTGTTCCACACGGTTCTTTTCTGTCGTTATTTGAATCTTTAACTCATCATTTTTTAATTTGTATGAGCCTTTTTCAACCGCACCGCCACATTGGTTAAATAGCCGCCCTCATCATTAAATTCCCACAACCATCTGCCCATATCATGACCATCTATTCTTGTTCCATTGATGTCCATCTGCTCCAATTGCCACACTCCGATAATTTGTTTCTTTTCTTTGTTAGCGCATTGTGCTAGAATGAGGACCAACAAGATAGTAATACTCCTTCCAAAATATTTTTTCATCTCTTGATTATTTACTTGCTTTCATTACAAAAATCACTTCCTCGGTTCCTTCTCTCGCTTTGAATTCAAACTCCTTATTGTTTAGCTTCAGAATAGTATAGTCGTTAGACTCACCAGTTTTGGTTGTCGAATGTATTTTGGTATTATTCCAATTCAATTTCCAAGTACCCTTAACTAACTGTTCCTGCATGTGTGTTTCATAAGTCCCATCTGCATAATAGGTCAGAGTAAATACATTTTTCATTTGGCTGATGGAAGCCTGAATAGCCGGTAACATATCTGTGGGAATCTCTCGTGTATATCTCAAATCCTCTAGCTTCCATGTTTTTACCAGTAGGTTAGATTTATCAGCACAACCGCTTAAAATCCAGCAGCAAAGCAGGGCTGTAAAAAAGACAGTAACTGGGTTTCTTATTTTCATTTCTATCATTGCGGGCGGCTAAAATAGATTTAATAAAGAAATGGCGGCCATTCTGATTTATGAAAATCACCCTATTCCTTAATGGTAAAACTACTTCTCCCGACATCAAAAATCTTTGCGATGAATACCGCAAACGCATCAATCGTTATATGAAGATGGAAGAGATATTTTTGGAGGCCGTTAACCTAAAAAGTAAAGACATCTCGAAAGTTAAACAAGTAGAAGGAGATGGGCTATTGAAAAGACTCACTCCCACAGATTACCTGATTCTACTAGATGACAAAGGCAAAGAGTTTACTTCTACTCGTTTCGCGGAGCATTTAGAAAGCCTTTTCAATCAATCTCTAAAAAATTTGTGCTTTGCGGTAGGTGGGGCTTATGGTTTCAGCGAGGATGTTTATCGTCGCGCCAACGAGAAAATGAGTTTATCGAAAATGACTTTTAGCCACCAGATTATCCGGCCTTTGTTTGCCGAACAGCTTTATCGCGCTTTCACTATTATTCATCACGAACCCTATCATCACGAATAAATGGAAATGAACATCACCATCATCCTTATCGCCATCACCTCGATTATATCCTTGGTGGCCTTTCAAAAGCACCAATGGATAGAGCGACTTATTTTTTATCCTTACCTCATTTGGCGAAACAAAGAATGGTATCGGATGCTGACCGGTGGCTTGATTCACTTAGACTTGACCCACCTGTTCTTCAACATGTTTGTGTTGTATAGTTTTGGTTCATATATCGAAGTGGCTTTCGGGCAGATATTTGGTGAGGCTGGCGGACTGATTTACGCAGCCATGTATTTGCTGGCGATTGTATTAGCCGACGTATGGAACTTATTTAAAAAGCGCGATGATCCTAATTACCGCAGCTTGGGTGCCAGCGGTGGTGTGGCGGCGGTACTTTTCTCCTTCATTCTCATCAAACCCTTTGGATTGCTGTATCTGTTTTTCATTCCGATCGGTATTCCGGCATTTATTTTCGGAGGGCTTTATCTGGCTTATAGCATCTACATGGCGAAACGCCAAAGTGATAACATCGGCCATCTCGCTCATTTCACCGGAGCTATTTTTGGATTCTTCTTTCCGGTATTGCTTCAACCTTCGCTGCTGATTAGGTTTGTCCAAACTTTGATCGGCCAATAAGCTGCGTCATCTTCTATTGCTGATTCTTTTTTCCATCCATAGAAACCTTCAAATTGTTTTTTGCCAACTGGCTATTTGGGTTTAGCTCTACTGCTTTTTGCCCTGCTTCGATGGCTTTATCCCATTCATGCAGCATGTTGTAGGCGCTGCAAATGTTGTTGTATGCCAAGTCGTAGTTGGGCTTGAGTTTTATGGCCTCATCTGCCGCATGAACGCAATCTAAATAGCGCGCCTGATAATAATATTCCAAACTCAGGTTGATGTAATTTTCCGGCGTAGGTTGTTGTTGCGATAGCTTTTCAAGCAGCTCGATTTTATTTTTTATCTGTCCCTGATAAACAGGATTACCGGTTATTTCTGCCATCAAACGGTTCAGGTCTGGCTGCTGGGGGCTGAGATTCAGACCTTGTTGAATCATGGCCTTCGCTTCCTGGATTCGGCCACTGTTCTTCAACATGTTGCCGTAATAATAGTAGCAGTTTGGATTCTGGTTGTTTAGTTGCAGCGCATATTTAAAGTCCTTTTCTGCCTCCTCATATTTTCCGTTGGCGCTGTTCAACACACCCAGGTTGACATAGATATATGAATAATATGGCCACTCTTGTTTTGCTTTATTAAAATATTCTTCTGCCCCTTTATAATCCCCTTTGCCCATCAGGACGTTTCCATAATTCATTAATCCGCGACCGTTTCTCGGACTCTTAATCGTCACGTCATACCACAGCGATTCACCGCTACTCCAAATTTTCACCCGTTCACGAACGCCGTAAATATGAGCAGAGAAAAATGCGATAAAGAAAAGCAGGATGCCGCCTTGGATGATTATACTTTTTGAAATAGCGGATTCATACTTTTTGTACAACAAAAACAAAGCCCATACCACTGCCATCGTCAACCCGATATAAGGGAAAAACACCCGGTGGTCATTTAATACTTCGCTGAAAGGGAAGAAACTGGAAGTGGGCAGCAAAGCAATATAAAACCATAGAATACCAAAAGTGATTGGTCTTGATTTTGCCTGAAGCGACGCTTTGTAAGCCAGATAAATAGTGAAAAAAATAAAGGCCAAGCCAATGGTAACTCGCGGGTCGAATACATTTTTAATCAATCCCCAATCGGTATCGGCGGAGAGATTGAAAGGGAAAAAGAAATTGTTGACATAATGCACCATCACGAAGGCTTGCGTCGTCAAATATCCCCAACGGTCATAACCGCCCTGAGTATAGGTAGAAGGAATCATCGTTTCGCGGATCAGATACATACCGATACCGAGAAGAAAGACCGGAAGTATCATCCACAAAATATTCCAACTTGCTTTGAGGTTAAACACCTTCAGAAGATTGTATTGCTTCTCAAACAAAAAGACATAAATAAAAATCAAGGGCGCCACCATCACCGCCGGTTCTTTTATCAAGAAACCCAAAAACATGGGGATGAGGTATAGCTGGAATTTGCGCAAGGCGGGGTAATAGGCAAAGACGCAGAGCGCCACCAAAATCAGGAGCGTAGAATCTACATCAGAGCGCGAAATGATATAATTGATGGTTTCCGCATTGGCGGTATGAAGCAGAAACACCGCTACCGCCAAAAGAGCAACAAAAGGATTCGACGAATTTGGAAGAGCCGTCCGGAAAATTTTAACCGCCAACAGGTACATAAATAAACCGGTCAGCAGAAAGGAAATAAAAATAGAAACGTGGAAATAGAACGGCACCGGAACGCCCTTTCCACCAAGCCAACAATCAATAGCGTTCAGCGTCGTCACACCCGGACGGTAGGACTGGTTGGCAGGCAGAGAACTGAAAGTGCGCGCATCGGTAAAGAATAGCGGAATGTTTTTGAGGTCGCGGATATAAACGTTGGAAACAATCGTGTGCTCGTCGTCAAAATGAAACGGATTGTTGAAATGATTATAGTAGGCAAAGATCACTCCGCACAACAACGCGATGACCAGTCCGGCAAATAGAATTTTTTCCTTCTTCATGGAATGAGGGCTTTGTGTTTTTACAAGCGCCAATATTAGCAATATAGGTGTTGGCTCCCAAAATTCCTGAAACCAGACATAGAAACACCCACTGAATAATTCGGGCGCGCCCCCGTCCCGATTCCTCTAAAATATTTTGGAAGAATCGGGACGGTGTCAGGCTTTCGGCTATATCTTTTTCTTAACTCTAAAATTATTTTGGAAAGAAAAAGGATGCCGCCTCTATCCTTCGCGCAGTGTAGAGACGCAATATTTTGCGTCTATTGTTCGGATGGAATACAGACGCAAAATTTTGCGTCTCTACGTATTATCCGGTTCTATGTCTATGTTGGTCACCAATTTCTTGTGTGCCTCGATGACAATATTTTTCGTAGCAGTTTTATGATGTTCCTTCGTGGCAATCAGCGAATCGTTACCGGTGGGCACCCCGTCAACGAAGACGAAGGTACCGGTGCTGTCGGTGACGCTTACTAAATCTACATTGGCCAGTTTCACCTCTACGCCTTCTTCCGGCACACCGGTCACCAGATTCTTCACCACACCGGTTATCTTAAATTCAGCGCCCTCTTGAATATTGTTGTACGGACCGGGCAATAAATACTCGTGCCGCTTGGCATAGTCGTTTACATAAAGTGTTTTGCTGGCGCGACTGATGATTTGCAACTTCTTCCATAAATCATTATAAATACCAATGCGCGCCTGTGTTTTTGTAGGCCGCTCTTTGATGGCCTTGTTCTGCGCCGTGTTGGCCGCATTAAAGGCGTTGAGCGCCAAAGTCGAATCGGACACGACACCAGCCGGAATATTGACCGCCGCCAGTTCCACACTGTATTTTCCGAGCGCGGCGATAAAGGCAGTCATAAATTCATTGACCTTGCTCTGCTGCGTATCCATGATTTTATAATCATCGTTTCCGAACTCGTTCCACACCGATTTTTTATTCGGGAAAGCCTTTTCGATAAAATATTTTACGTTTTGATATCGCGACTTGCATTCATCCCATCGGGTTTGCATTTCTTCGGTCAACTGTTCAATCTGGTCTTGCACCGTTTCATCGGTTTCGATGTTCATCGCCGCCGTAAGTTTGGTCTGAAAATCTGTTTCAAAACTGCCGCCAAAATCGGCGTCGAAGCCGATAAAATCTGCCGTGTCGTCTACAAATAATTCGTGCATCACTTGCGCCTCTTCTACCATCCGCGAGTCTTTGATGCCGCCATAAAGCCTATTTACCTGTGTAGTTCCCATGTTTTGTTCGTTTATCTCTATTAATACGAAGCAAATATAAGGAAGGTTTCTTTACTTTTCATCATTATTATCAAATTTAATCCACAATTTAACAAATCTGATATACAATATGCTATACTATAGTCTATATATAGTATAGTATGTTAGCAATATGCTACACTATATACTATATATAAGGAAATAGGAAGGCAATTTATGTAAATGTGTACACCCTTTGTCAGACTGACTTAACCAATTCGGACAAAGGGTGTAGTAAGTTCATTAAATTGAGTGGTCATTTTGTCAAATTGGTAATATTTTTCTAAAATAAGCATATTGAAACTACAAAAGTCTGTGAGACTTTTGTAGTTTGACTTTATTTCGCGCAGAGGGCGCAGAGTAGCGGGGAACACAGAGAAAGTACAGTAAAGAGATTCGATGCGCTGCATCTCTGCGGAAATGTATTCATGATTTGAAATTGCCTCACAAGGACCATCTATATGAATGAGGGCTGAACCCGCGGCAGGGATAGAGGCGGCATCCTTTTTCTTTCCAAAAATATTTTAGAGTTAAGAAAAAGATATAGCCGAAAGCCCGGCTGCCGCCATCATCATTTATTTTCTTGTCCTTGAGGGTGTTTAGTTTTCAAGAATAATAGCAAGGTAAGCGCCATCGGCAAGCAAAGTAAAGACCGTTTGTGAAGTTTCGACGGTTCTCTCCACTCCCAAAGCCTTAAAGCCTTTTATGATTTTTATAAACAAATGGCAAAGCATAGCTTCTGTTTTTCAAATGTTTTTAGATTTGCGCCACTAAAAAATTATTAACTAAAACAAACAACAAACTATGAAGAAAATTTTTGGCCTTTTTCTGACAGTCGCTACGGCGGCAATTATCACTTCCTCTTGCACCAAAACCTGCGATCCGGGTTATGAAGGAGATAAGTGTACTACTGAAGTTAGAGCGAAATTCGTCGGCCAATGGAAGGGCGATGAAGTATGCACTGTAGGAACTGATAGCTATACGATTGCGGTGGCTAACTCTGCATCGGATGTTCAAACTATCACCATCACTAATATTTATAATCAAACATTCACTGCAACTGCATCTGCAACTGGAACTACCTTTACAGCGGCTGCTAATCAGACATTGGCTACTGGTGTTACTTTGCTTTCTGGCTCTGGGAGTTTAACTGGTAACACACTTACCTTTACTTATGCTATTCAAGCGGCTGGTCCTCCGGCTATTACGAATAACTGTACTTTCACAGGAACGAAGCTGTAGGCTTTAATTCTCTAAATAAAAAAAGCCATTATGGATATCCATAATGGCTTTTTTATTTGTAGGAACTTTAACTTACTTAGGATCTGTGGAACCCATTTTAGGTTTTCCATTTCCGATAGTGTTGCTTCCGGTACTTCCGGTAGCACCCATTTTAGGTTTACCGCTTCCAACCGTATTAGGGTCAGAAGTAGTGCCCATTTTAGGTTTTCCGGAACCAACGGTTTCTGGTTTAGGTTCTTCTTTCTTAGCGGCAGGTTTAGCAACCGGTTTAGCCACTACTTTTTTCCCTCCTTTAGAGGCAGCAGCCATTGCTTCAGCATATAAAGCATCTGCCTTTTCTTGCACCTGTGCGGTACAATCTGCATCTGCTTGAGCTTGTAGTTCAGCCATTTTGGCATCTACCATTGTTTGGATAGCCGTATTATCAGCATCCATCAGTTTTTGATTTTCAGCAGCGTTATCGCAACTGCCGAGAATGAAAGAAGCGGAAAGCATAGCCACCGCCGATAGGTTCATGAATTTCTTTTTCATAGTTTTTTCTTTTAGTGGTTTAGAATTAGTTAGTAACGGTTGCGGCTGCTTTCATGGCTTCCACTTTGGCATTGACTTGAGCATCGAGACTGCTTTCGCAAGCAGCTTTCAGTTCGGCCATCTTGGCTTCGCTTTGAGCAGTGTAGATTGAATCCGCCTTGGCGGTGATTTGTTCTTGGTTCATCGAAGCATATTTCGTTCCACAACCAATGGTAGTGAGCGCGAACACAACTCCAACCCCAAGAGTAAGAATGATTCCTTTTTTCATGTTTTTATTTTTATGGTTAAGTAATAGGTGCAAAAGTACATATTGTAGCTCAATCAATACTAAAGGAGCTTATAATATTTATGCGCTCAGAAAATCGGAGTCCGGGCTAAAGGTTGTTGATGAAAACCTTTTGGTAAAATCTACGGTCTTTACCAATCATGCCGACTAGGTAATAGCCCGTTTCATTAATTGGTATCTCTTGTTTAAAATCATTAGCCGGCAATTTGACCTGATGAATCAATGTACCTACTACATTATATATCTGGATGAAGGTAATGCCTGTTGGTTTATCAAGAGATACAAAGATGCTTTTCTCATGGCTCCATATCTTTATCCCGGACGGCTCCTCTTCAAGGAGAGCGGTGTATTGCTTAGAAACGATGGTCACAACAACCGAGGAGCTGGACTGGCATCCGGCAGAATCAGTCACCGTTAATTGCACCGTATAAACTCCTGCTGTATCAAAAGGGTGTGATGCATCAGTAGTCTGGGCATAGTTGCTATCTCCGAAATTCCAGAGATAGGAACTGTATCCGGTTACGGCTGGGTTAAATATTATCTGTTGTCCTACTTGGGCGATCAAAGTATCGGCAGTGAAAGATGAACTCGGAGCCAGAGGTCCGTTGACTTGAATATTCTTCATCACCGTATAACCGTTCTGGTCACTCAACAATAATTGATAGACGCCGGGCAGAACAGAGATGGATACCGGAGAGGTAACATTCAAAGTTCCTGAATGGATGGACTGGTTCGCATCATCCATAATAGAATAGTTCCAAGAGGCGCTCCCCGGCTGCTGAATTTCAATACTTCCCAGCGAAGTACAAGAAGCACTAATGGCGTTAATAATAGCCGGTGGCGTGAAATGAAGAACAAAGCGTGCCTGATTGTCATTGGTTGCAGTAGTAAAGCTATAAGCTCCTTCTCTCAAATCTTTCCAAATATTTATTTTTTTATCTTGTAAGAATAGAAAGGTTGTTGGGTCAAAGGTGTTGATCCCCTCTGCGGTCAAACTCATGGTGGTATTCATATCCGGCCTCAATCCCATAGGAACTGTTGTCACATCTGTCAGGCTTGGAAGGGTGTTGATGCCATACCATAAGTTAGTCCCCATGGTCGTGTAAAGGGTAGGGACACCCGGTGCGCTGCCTGGTTTATTGGCATCATACAGATTGTCAAACCCGGTAGTGGCATCGGTGTTAAAGTCCACGCGGGTTTCGTCCAAGCCTCCGGTTCCATAGTGGAGAATCATCTTCAAGGTATTGTCTGCTTTAATAGCTTGAGAGAAGGCGTTGGGTTGGATTGGGAGAGCAATAATACTTTGAGCAATAACTTTCTTCGTAGGAAGAGAAATTAGACACAGGAATAAGAGGCTCAGATATAATCTCATTAAAATCGGGATACCCGGATATTAGATTTTTAAGACGTGAATTTAAGAAGCGATTTGAATTGGTAGATTCAAGTAATGAACTCAGTGCTTGTGGAGAAGTCAGTTCCCAAGCCTTCCTATTCTCATAACAGGGAACTAAAGGGCGTGTTAGAAACCGCCAGATTCTTGTGCCAGCTATCTTTATAAGGAATTTCCCAGCCGGTAATGAATTCTTGTTTGGTTTGAATGAGGTTGTTAAATACTATGGTTTCGTCATGAATAATCCCCTTATCCACCAAAGATTTGAATTCTTCGGGTGAGCAGCTTTCAACATCATCGCCAACCTTATAGGCTAAAGACAGCCGATTGAAAAAATCTGTGTTGATCTTTTGTTGTATTGCCTTGATAAAGTGCATGGAGGAATCAATAGAGCATCCCCCCAGTTTCACCATATCCTCATCAGCCATCAAAACCAAGAAGCGATTATAGACCAACTGTCCGGTTCCTACCACTCCGATTTTATGTGATGTCCAATTTTCTAGGAAATCGTTCAGACATACCTGAATAGTTGCGGCTTCCTCCGGTTTAAGTTTGCGCTGGCTTTGATATACCCATACTCGGGCGGTCTCGGGCAATTTATTGTCTTTGGCTTGGTTCATTTTGTTGATAACTGCTTAAAAAATGACATTATTATGACAAAAGTCTCTTGCAAAGAATGTTTTCTAGAAGCAACTTTGCGCCCACAAAATTATACTAAAAAATGAATAGACTGATACCAATGCTTGCCGCCCTTATTATGTGCTGCACACTTCATGCTCAAACCCTTGCCCCCAATGACTCGGTGTCTATTGGTGCGAGTTATTCGGATATGACTTTTTATAATCTTTCTACTGGTGCGAAGACCACAGCGTCTAACACGGATTGGCATCTGGCCATTTCCGTTCGCCCTACGATTTACCCTCCCAGTGGAAATCCGCAAGGAGGAGTGGTGGTTAGAATGAATGAACAACTGGGGATGAATATCGTAGTGGCCGAGAATAATGATGCTTCTACCTTCAGTAATCTAGATACTACTGGACAGTCTGGTTGGCCAGTGCTTCATGATTCAGACCTCGAATGGATAGAAGGCTCCTTAAACAGCCGTCGCAGTCCCTCCAACCCCTTCGATTTCGGATGGGGAGCTTATAACCAAACCACGCATAATGTTATGGGCGATTCGGTTTTCATTATTCACCTACCTGGAGGTGCCGTGAAAAAACTGATTATAGAAGGATTAATAAAGGATACGGCTTATGATATTAAATATGCTAACCTTGATAATTCGGACCTTCAACAAGTTCATATTCTCAAGGCCGATTATTCTGGAAAGGGTTTTGTATATCTAAACCTGTTGGACAACATGGTTCATGACAAGGAGCCTGTTCTGACCGATTGGGATTTGCAGTTTCTGAAATATACGGGCTTGAACATTCAAAGTTTGCCTGCCTATCCGGTTACCGGCGTATGGTCAAACCCACGGACCATAGTGGCTGAAGCGACACCATTAGAGGTAAACAGTAAAGATTATTCCGGACAAAATTTTTCTTCAGATTTGAATACAATTGGCTGGGATTGGAAAACTTTCGCCGCTGGAGGATTTTCGGTAACCGATTCGCTCGTATATTTTGTAAAAACCCAACAGAACAAATACTTTAAAATGGTATTTACAGGTTTTAGCGGAAGTACCAATGGGGACTTTCTATTCTACAAAGAGGAGTTGATTCAGAATACAGGTATTGATGATATGAAAAGCACATCATGGAACCTTTACCCCAATCCTGCAAATAGCCTATTGGTTATCTCGAGTGAAAATAGAATTGATGAGGTGACTATTTATGATTTACTCGGGAATCTAGTGATGCACCAAAGTTCAAATGGCAGTACAGAAATTCAATTAGATATTAGCTTGATAGCCAACGGGGCGTATCTCTTGGCAGTTCATTCCGAAGGAGGAGTATCCGTTAAAAGGTTGGTGGTTAAGCACTGATAAATGAAACGATGTCCGATGTTTCGAAACTTTTTCCAAAGATTGCCCTCGCCGTAAAGAAGATATACGGTTTAATATTTTTTTGCCTTTTCTATACAGTTCTCTCGGCATCTCTTCCGGGTAGTGCCTCGATTACTGTCCTTCGGGCTGAAAATCATAAGCCCCTGTCCGATGCCATTGTGAGTTTCATTCCTCTTCAGGAAGCCAATGAGAAGGTTAAGGGAATTCAGGGGCAGACTAATTCATTAGGTGTTTTTACCTATAATTTTACTGAGCCGGTCATTATCAAGGTTTCACATCTCGGTTATGAAACCATCATGGATACCGTTTATGTTTTATCCGATAAAAAATATGAAATCCAGTGGACGACTAAAGAGGTAAAGGATGTGGTTGTGACGGGGCAATATACCCCGAACTCTACCCAGAACTCCGTATATCAGGTAAAAGTGCTGCAAGGCGACATGCTTAAAGCCAAGGGGGCAAATAACCTGCGCGAAGCACTACAGAATGAACTGAACATTGACTTAGGACAAGATGGTGTATTTGGAACTGGTATTGGCATCAATGGAATTTCGGGTGAAGGAGTAAAGATTATGGTGGATGGCGTACCAATCGTTGGAAGGCTCGATGGCAAACTAGACCTAAGCCAAATCAATATCAATAACATTGAGCGGATTGAAATAGTAGAAGGCCCCTTATCGGTCATGTATGGCACCGATGCTATGGGTGGAGTAATTAATATCATTACCAAGACATATCAGCAGGATAAGATCAACATCCTCTTGAAAGGTTATTATGAATCATCCGGACAGTATAACGCTGAACTCAATACCGGTTTTTCTTTCAACAAAAACCAGATTTATCTCAGTGGTGGAAGATATTTCTTCGACGGGTATACCGCTGATCATTCTGTTCAAAGGGTACAGCAGTGGAAACCCAAAGAGCAATATTTCGCAGATGCTAAGTATATCTACACCGGTAACCGTTTCCGCGTTTCTGTCACCGGTGCTTTCTTTAGAGAAAAGATGCTTGACAGAGGTGTGCCTGAAAAAACTCTGGCGCAGGATGGAACATCGTGGACTTATGTAGGTGGGGACGGACATTACCTCACTTTTCGTCCTCGGGTAGCTACTTCGCTGATGTGTCGTTTCAAAGATGGCATCCAATTAGACGCATTGCTTGCTTATACAGGTTTCTTTCGCTTTTCCAATAACTACGTCAAGGATCTTGTTACACTCAAAGAACAAATAGTGGCCGATTCGAAGCAGCAAGATACTACCCGTTATCATCAAATCGTTTTCCGCCCTACCTATAGTATGTCCGGATGGAAGAACCGACTCAATTTTCAATTTGGCTTAGATATAAACCAAGAGTTCACCCAGACGACTAACCTGCTGAACAGAAAACAACAATCCGGCGACTATGCTGCTTTTGGCAGCGTTCGGATAACGGTGGTAAAAGGTCTGGCTATCCAGGCCGCCATACGGTTTAGTTATAATAGCCGTTTCAGGGTTCCGCTCATTCCTTCGCTGAATATCCGCTATCTGTACAAAGATAAATTGACACTCCGTGCTTCATACGGCAGAGGTTACCGTGCCCCGAGCTTAAAAGAATTGTATCTCTTCTTTTTTGATGGAGGCACACACGCTATTCACGGCAATGCAGAACTTAAACCCGAAGATGGTCATTGTATCAATGGCTCATTTAACTACACATTCAATTTGGCAAAGAAGCATCGGTTGGAATTTGCCACCTCTGCTTTTTATAACCGGATCAGCGATAAGATTGATTTTGTACGCACTCCAGCGCGTATTAGTTCTGAACCGGATACCTTCCAGTATTACAATATCAATCGTTATATTACTTATGGGTTTCAGGAAGAAATCACTTACCAATGGAAGCGGTTGAAGGTTTCTTTGTCGGGGATGATTACTCATTACAATATGAATAACTCATCTAATGCTTCTGCGGATGCCAGTTTATGGAGTCCCGATGCTTCGGTTTCGGCTAATTATATAGTCCCCAAAGCTGAAATCGGCATCAACCTGATTTATAAATATACTGGTAGAAAGCCACTCTTCTCTGTCAACAGCAGCATTCAAACAGGTGCAAGGAATGATTTTCATTGGCTTGATGCTTCGCTATCACGTAATTTCTGGAAAGACCGCATACAACTCACAGTAGGAGGGAAGAACCTACTCAATGTTACAAATGTTCAGGCGAATAATGTTTCCGGTGTAGGACACAATGTAGGAGGAAATTCAGTGAACATTGGCTGGGGAAGGACTTTTTTCTGTTCATTGATCTTGCAATTTACAAAATGAGAACACTGGAATCAGCAATTAGTAATCAAAAGTGGATAGCCGTTGTAGAGATTCGGCATCTATCTATTTTCTGCGTTCTATTTTCTGCAATTTGCTTTCTATCTTCTTGTTTCAAAGAGAAACCGCTCATTCCTCCCCTCAAGCAGGGAGAGGTGCAGATTGGTATGATTGAGATGGGTCCCCAATATGCCGACCAGTTCTTCTACAGCTTGGAGAAAAACTCAGTGATAAGTCAAAACTCTCGTTTGGCCTACGACCTGATGTTTGACTGCAACTCATCTTCCTTTTATATCTTGCTGAATACCGCAAAGTTTATGAGTGTCGTCCATACAGGGAAAACCGATCTCAACTCAATTACTATGGGGGATGCCAGCGGGAAAAAGTGGATGTATGAAACCGGCAGATACCTGCCAGATTCTTCCGCTTTAGGCGAGTGGTGGTCTGCTTTAGGGCCCGAGGTGACAACCAAAGGGGAAGTTTATATTATCAATCTGGGAGTAGATACATTGGGGGATCCATTAGGATATATCAAAATGAAAGTGAATGATTTTTCTGCCAGCGAATATTCGATCACCTATTCTGATATGGATAATCAACACCTTCGCACCGTATCAGTTTCTAAAGATGTGAGGTGGAATTACCGCTATTTCCGGTTTGTAAATGATTCGGAAATCGTGGATGGGATAGAACCCGATAAGAACCTCTGGGATTTTTGCCTCACCCAGTATTCCTACCTCTTTTACGACCCGTATTATCTGCCTTATCAAGTAACCGGAGTCCTTACCAATCCCTCTCGGACGGAGGTTTATATGGATTCAATCTTGAATTTTGATAGTATCCAATTCGGTGATTTTAACTCTTCCCGGCTGGAAACTCGGCGGGATGCTATTGGCTTTGAATGGAAACGATATGGGCTAAATAGCAGCGGTACATATTCGGTCAATTCAAATTACACTTACTACATCAGAACCGGCTCTACTGATTATTACAAGTTGAGATTTAATAGCTTTGACCGAATGGGTATCACCGGTTATCCAGTCTTTGAATATGTTCGGCTATAAGCCGAAACTTATTCAACAAACCGATCCTTCAGCTCAGGTGTCGGGATTCTGCACACCTCTCTTTCCCCAAACCAACGGTAGCGGTACTTAGCCACCGTGTTATAAACCCAGTTGCGCAGAAATGCGGGAATAATCATAAAACCAAAGGCAAGGGAATATATGCCGCCCATTTGTTTCAGAGTTCGCAATACGGCTTCGGAGCGGAAATAGATTTTATCTCCGTCTAGATAGATAATAGTGTTTAAGTATTGGTCATGGATGTTGAAACGTTCAATGACTGCCTGGCCATAGCCAGATTGAAGCGATGCAAATTTCACTTGTCTGGATTTATCGTGATCAATCACCCAGTTCACGTAACCATTGCATAAATTACAAACGCCATCAAACAAAACTACTTTCACCTCGAAGATGTTTTAAGGATTTTGTGATAGGACGTTTTGCCAGTCGTTACATTTTTTGCAACGATGATATATACTCCGTTGCTAAGTGCGCCGAGATGCATACCTCCATCCAATATTTTTTCTCTTTTCAATTCTTGCCCCATCAGGTTCATCACAGAAACCTCATAAGAAGTGGCTGAATGGCCTTTCAGATAAACAACATCCGAAGTCGGGTTGGGGTAAACCACTAGGCTTTCATCTTCCTTATTCTTACTCAAATCTTTAACCGCAAGCGGAAAGGTGTTAGTTCCCCAAAAATCAGTATCGAAAATAAATCGAATCATAGGAGAGCCGTCAGGAGTAATCGTAGATTTCTTCCAGGTGGCGCTGGTATATAGATACATGTGCTTTTTACCCAAGGTGGAATTCAGGTCGTAGCCAATCTGAATTTTGCGTGTATCGTTTTGCGCCCAACCAAAATAATATTTACCCGAAAGGATGATTGGCGTATCGAGTACATAGGTGGCGAAACCATTAACACTGTCCACATACAGCGGCTTTTTACTTTCAATCAGTAGAATAGGGCTGTCCACGAAAGAAGGGATACCCAACTCCAACGTGTCCCAAAGTGCAAAGTTGAAAATCAGATCGCTCACATCTTGTTCCACTTGTGCAAACATGATTTGAAATGCAGCTAAGGTATCAGGTTGTCTCAATTCAAATTCGTATCCGAACTTCTTAATGCCCAACCCGCTGATGCCATAAGCTCGTTCGGCGCTGCCATCATCATAAGCCATGAGGTTATTGAAATTTTGGCTGTGATACAAAGTATCATTCTGCGGGCGGCTGTCGTTGGGCTGAATGAATACTCTAGATTTTATCACCAAACTATCCACCGGAAAACCACTGGTAGCAATCGTATATTCCGAAGCCGGATTCACCCCAATAAAATTATAAGGACCCGCGTTGAACGTTTCCAAAGCATCGTTTGCTACTACCGTCGGGGTTGGGTAAAGTTCCGAAGCGCCTTTTACAAAGTTCGTGGCCGGAGGATTATTTACGGCATCCGGATCTAAATTCCTAACCGGCAGCACGATCGAATCAGCCAAATCATCTACCCCCGTGAACTGGTCTGCCGGAAGATGAGTGTATTCCTTCAAGATGGTAGGGAAATCATACATGAACGAAATGTCGCGGATGATTGAGTCACTCTGGCGGTCTTTATCTAATCGAACATAATCTATATGCCAATGGTCATTATTGCCATATAGCGAAGCCATATTCCGAAACCGGAACTGAAAAGCATTGTGATAGAACGAAGATTGAATCGGATTGTCGGGCACCTTGATAAATATCTGAACAAACTCATTCGGCACATTCGCTTCGCTCGAATAGCCGGTATCGGCCCAAACCGTTCTCCAAATATTGCCAATGTCCTTAAATTCAACGATGATAGAGTCTGTCTTTTCAGGAAAATCACCCAGCCCCATCGCTTCATAATAAAAACTGAGATAAATATCATTGCTGTCCTTATACCCAGAAAAATCAATCGGTTTAGAAGTCAATACATCTGCCGAGCCATAAGAATTGGCTGCCCGGTTATATGGCAAGCCGTATTCATTCAGTCCATCGAGCGTAGCCACCCCGATGCTCGGCGGATTGACCGGATAAGTATTATTGACATAGGCATAATTATCTGCCCACAAGGTACCCGGCTCTCCTTGCGCAAAATAGACCACCGGCGCATAATAAATAGTTTCATCGGCCGGAACCAAGACAGAATCACGTTTCACTCCGTTCGTATCAAACGTAAACGTGTAATACGGTTCCCAGTAAAAAAACGTTTGTGGCGGCTGATCAAAACATCCGGTGATGGCCGGGCCAAAGAAAGTGAAAGGCATGACTGGATTCGCTACCGAATCCACCTTCTTATTCACCAAATCATAAGAATAGCTCCACGAAGTATCGCTCATGAATTTCCCCGAAATGGTCTCCACCCCATCTACCGCAAGGCAAGTGCCAAACACATTATAAAACGTATCGGTAACATGGTTCTCCAACCATTTATAACTCCGCAACCGGTTCGTTGAAAAATCATCTACAAAAGGAAGCGAGAGCGTGTTGGTCTTTACGACGATATTCTTTTTCTCAATCAGGTATCTCAGATTCTTTTTGTTTACCTGATACGAGCGCGTGCTGTAATACAACGGAGCATTCGCCGGAAGCGGTGACAGGCTTTCTTCCTGCGCCAGAGCGGGGAGCAAAGCCCATACCATCCCTATCATCCCTATGAGTTTCTTCATCAAATTATTTTTCATCAACTCGCTAAACGTAAAAACGAATGTTTTATTGAATGTCGGACGAATCAACCGCATCATACAAATCGGGATTCACCTCAATATCTGCCGGAAGTTCCTTTGCCAAAAACAAATCTATCGGTTCGCCCATTCTGATTCTATTGCCGGGGCCAAATTCAGGAGACTGCCGATAAACAATAGCGCCCGACGTATCGCGCACACCGGCATCAATCACCACCGCGCCAATATTGAGCGAATTGCCCTTCAACTTAAACTCCGCTTCATCATACCGCAAACCAATCAGATAAGGCACCATCATTTTCTCTCCGCCCAACCCATCGCCCAAAACCAAATCAATCACCGTTCCGCGCGGCACCTTCGTTTTAGCCACCACCTCTTTGCCATTCAACATCATTCCAATCACCGAGTTCAAATGCGGGTTCGGTTTATAAATCAATTCGCCCACCTTCAATCCAAAACTTTCCAACTGCATCCGCGCATACTTCAACGAACTGCGCCCCACCAAATCCGGTACCGCCGTCGTCGGCGCCTTGGTCGCGTTCACCGTTATATATATCGTGCGCCCCTCCTTCACCTTCGCGTTTGGCTTCGGGTTTTGCTCCAAAATAGAAAGCGGCGCCTTGTTCATATCAAACACCGAATCCATCACCTGCCAGTTCAGATTCTTTCCATCCAAAATACTTTTCACCTGCTCATAAGTCATCCCCCGAAGGTCTGGAACCGTAATGCTTTCGCCGTGGCGCGTATATGATTTCAAACCCGACTGCACGAGCCACATCCCCACCACCACCACCGCAATGGCCAGGAGAATATTATAAAGCAGAATTTTATTAAAATATTTAGTCAGCAAGGCAGATATTGTTCGAGCGAAAATAAAAATATTGAACCGCCTTCATAGCGCCGACGTCTAAATCAGCGCCCCTCCAAACCTGCGGCCTAAATCCTGCACGGCTTCCTGTTCACCTCCTTCCATCAATCACGCTCAAAACATAAATAAAAATGATGGCGGCAGCCGGGCTTTCACTCCAATCTTTTCTGCTCTACAAATTTTTTAAAGGAAGAAAAGGATTTCCGCTCTATCCCTGCCGCAGGGTAGTCCTCATTACCAAAAATGTCCGCGTGAATCCGGCGTAGAGACGCAACATATTGCGTCTATTGTTCGGATGAAATACAGACGCAATATTTTGCATCTCTACGTATTATCCGGTTCTATATCTATGTTGGTCACCAATTTTTTATGCGCCTCGATGACAATATTTTTCGTAGCCGTTTTATAATGTTCCTTCGTGGCAATCAGCGAATCATTACCGGTGGGCACCCCGTCCACAAAGACGAAGGTACCGGTGCTGTCCGTAACGCTTACTAAATCTACATTGGCCAGTTTCACCTCTACACCTTCCTCCGGCACACCGGTTACCAAATTCTTCACCACACCGCTTATCTTAAATTCATCGCCCTCTTGAATATTGTTGTACGGACCGGGCAATAAATACTCGTGTCGCTTGGCATAGTCGTTCACATAAAGTGTTTTGCTGGCGCGACTGATGACCTGCAACACCTTCCATAAATCATTATAAACACCAATGCGCGACTGCGTTTTTGTAGGCCGCTCTTTGATGGCCTTGTTCTGCGCCGTGTTGGCCACATTAAAGGCGGTGAGCGCCAAAGTCGAATCGGACTCGACACCAGCCGGAATATTGACCGCCGCCAGTTCCATACTGTATTTTCCGAGCGCGGCGATGAAGGCAGTCATAAATTCATTGACCTTGCTCTGCTGCGTATCCATGATTTTATAATCATCATTTCCGAATTCGTTCCACACCGATTTTTTATTCGGGAAAGCCTTTTCGATAAAATATTTTACGTTTTGATATTGCGCCTTGCATTCATCCCAGCGGGTTTGCATTTCTTCGGTCAACTGTTGAATCTGGTCTTGCACCGTTTCGTCGGTTTCGATGTTCATCGCCGCCGTAAGTTTGGTCTGAAAATCTGTTTCAAAACTACCGCCAAAATCGGCATCGAAGCCGATGAAATCTGCCGTGTCATCAACAAATAATTCGTGCATCACTTGCGCCTCTTCTACCATCCGCGAGTCTTTGATGCCGCCATAAAGTCTATTTACCTGTGTCGTTCCCATGTTTTGTTCGTTTATCTATATTAATACGAAGCAAATATAAGGAAGGTTTCTTTGATTATCTAGATTATTATCAAATTTTATTGACAATTTAATAAATCAGATAGGCAATATGCAAAACTATGGTCTATATATAGTATAGTATGATGGCAATATGCTACACTATATACTATATATAATGAATTAGGAAGGCAATTTATGTAAATGTGTACACCCTTTGTCAGACTGACTTAACCAATTCGGACAAATGGTGTAGTAAGTTCATTAAATGGAGTGGACATTTTGCCAAATTGGTAGTATTTTTCTAAAATAAGCATATTGAAACTACAAAAGTCTTTGAGACTTTTGTTTTTGACTTTATTTCGCGCAGAGGGCGCAGAGTAGCTGGGAACACAGAGAAGATTCAGTGAAAAGAAAGGAGGGCTGAACCCGCGGCAGGGAAGCCTTAACCGGCCCGCCGGATTGTTAGAAAAAGGACAAAAAGTGTAGAGGATAGTATCCATTTTATGCTATCCTTTACATGTTGTCCTCAGGATAGAGGCGGCATCCCCCGACGTTTCAGTCGGGGATATAGCCGAAAGCCCGGCTGCCGCCCAAAAAAATTAAAAATGGATGAAGACTACAAAAGTCTTTAAGACCTTTGTAGTTTGTTGACAACCTGCAGCCGCTATCAGCATTATTTTATTGTCTGGTGTTTGGTTTTTCAAATTCATAGTGGAGCAAACGTCAGCAGCAAAAGCATAGGATGATCGGTGTCATTTTCGCAAATTGCAGTATCCGATTTCTTAACTGGTAGCTCTTGATTTTCGACAAATAAAAAAGGCCGCTACTTGCGTAACAGCCTTTTTTGTTTTGTTGAAATAGATTTACTTGACTTCCATCAATTCGGTATCGAAGATAAGGGTAGCGTTTGGAGGAATCACTCCACCTGCACCGTTCGCGCCATAGCCGAGTTCGGCAGGGATAATCAATTTGTATTTAGCACCTACGTTCATCAGGGCAATGCCTTCGTCCCAGCCTTTGATAACCTGCCCTTGTCCAAGGACGAAGGTGATGGGTTGGTTGCGATCGCGAGAGGAATCGAATTTGGTGCCGTCGGCCAGTGTACCGGTGTAGTGAACAGAAACGCTCTTTCCGGCTACAGCCTTCGCGCCGGTTCCCGGGTTTTCTATAACATAATATAAACCACTAGCGGTTTTTACGGCAGTAGGATATGATTTCTTTACCAGATCAGCGGCTGAAACGGTCTTTGCTTTGTCCATGTCGGCTTTAGCAGCAGCAAATTCAGCAGCTTTCTTTTTCAACAGTTCATCTCTCTTAGCCCAGATAGCAACCGCATCAAAAGCTTCGGCATCTTTGCCTACACGAACGATGTTCACTTTGCTCATCACTTCTCCATTTTCGATGGTAGGAACGAGGTTGTAGCCTTCAACGGTTTCGCCAAAGATGGTGTGTTTGTAGTCCAGCCAAGAAGGATTTGTTTCGGTGATGAAAAATTGCGAACCGTTGGTGCCGGGACCGGCATTGGCCATAGCAAGAAGACCTGGTTTGGTAAACTTGAGCGATAGATCAAACTCGTCGTCGAATTTGTAATTAGGGCCGCCAGAGCCGTTACCAGCCGGGTCGCCTCCCTGAATCATGAAAGGCTGCGGGGTGTGAATGCAGCGGTGGAAGGTGAGTCCATCATAGAAAGGGGTGCCGAGCGGCTTTTTGCCGTTTTCGATTTTCCCTTCAGCGAGCCCAACAAAGTTGGCAACCGTGACGGGTGCTTTTTGATAGTAGAGTGAAATAACAATGGGGCCTTTAGAAGTAACGATTTCGGCATAAAGCCCTGGCGTTTCTCTCCAATTATTTCCTGCCGCAGCGGGTTGAGTCGTGGTGGCGTTTGCCGGTTCATTGGTGTTGTTCATATTTGATTCTTCGTTTTTGTTTGCGTTCGCATTGCAGGAAGAAAACATTCCGGCAAAGAGAACCAGTGAGAGAAAAAATGGTTTTGAATTGTTCATGGTTTTGAATTTTTGGTTTAGAGTTTGAAGTTATGGTAGATTTAGAGTTTAAGCGAGCTAAGGGCTTCGAGAAATTTCTTTTCGGTGGCTTCGAGCGAAAGAAGGCTTTTGCCACCGGCGGCGTTGCGGTGTCCGCCGCCTTCAAAGTAGGTTCGGGCAAAGGTGTTGACATCTGTTTGGCCGCGAGAGCGGAATGAAATTTTAACGCGATCCGCCTCTTCGCTGAAATAAGCAGACACTTTAACTCCGTCAATTTTAAAAGGATAATTCACCAGACCTTCGCTTTCGCCCGATTGCAAATTAAATCTTTTTATTTCCGCTTGGGTCAGCATCATATAAGCGATTTGGCTACCATTGACCAATTTTAACTTTTCATGGAGGCAGTAGCCGAAATAGCGCAGGCGGTTTTCGCGAAAGTTGTTGTTCACTCGTTCGCTGATGTATTCGGGCTTTACGCCTTTGGCCACCAGTTCGGCACCAACGCGCAGGGCATTGGGTGTTGTGCTGCTGAACTGAAAGAAGCCGTTGTCCATCACCAAGCCGGTGTAGAGGCACTCGGCGATTTCGCGGTTTATCTTATCGGTTTCGTCAAAATCAAGAATGATATCGTAAATCATTTCTGAAGTAGAACAATAGGTAATATCGCTAAAGGTGAGGTTGGCGAAGTCTTCTGGTTGACGGTGGTGGTCAATGATGATTTTGAACGCCGTAGAACTGCTAATGGCTTCGCCGAGAGTTTCTAAGCGCGAGATGGCGTTGAAGTCGAGACAGAAAATGATGTCGCCATTTTTGATTTTGTCGTTGGCTGTTTTGCGTGCGGCTTCTCCTTCATAGTTCAGAGCGTATTTTGTGCCGGGAATCCATTTAAGAGTAGCAGGGTAAGGGTTGGGCGTTACAAAGGTGATTTGATGTCCTTTCTTCTCCAGAAAAAATTTCCAACCCAAAGAAGAACCCAGCGCGTCGCCGTCGGGATTTCTGTGGGTGACGATGACAATATTCTTTGGTTCGGCGAGCAACTTGGATAGTTGTTCGATATGGTTCTGCGGAAATTTCATGAGTGGTGCGAAAATATATGGATGAGGTGATTTTCCAAATAAAATATGTTTGAATTTGAGGACATAAAAAAAGCGCCGGAAAATGTTCAAACGAAACCGGCGCTTTTTAATGATTCAGTAGGCTGAACCTTTATGTTTTTCTACCAATAGCCCAACACTGCCTGACCGCTGCCTGCATTGTTACCTAAAATCCATTCAAGTTTCAGATAGCTCGGACAACCAGTGCTTACCGGGCTGCCATTGCTGTTCACGCCGAAAGTGGCTGTGACGCTGAAGTTGGTAGTGGTGCTGGTATATTTACCGGCTATAGGCCTCCACCATCCACACGCAGTGCCAGATTTCCAAGGTTGAATCATTTCTGTTTGAAAATCGGTATTGAATCGAGTTTTGCCCCAAGAGTCGAGTATTTTACCGTTCACCGTGGTGTCTCCGTTGACAGTGGCAGCAATATTTGAATAACCTGTAATAGCCCAAGTAGAACGACGGGCCATATTCCAAGAAGAAGTTTGTCCGTTTTCAAAAGTCGCGGTCATATTGCTGCTTCTTTCTTTCAAAATTACGGTGGCTGCACCAGTAAAAACATAGGACAAAATATCCATTCCGCTAACGTTGGTTAGATATTTTATACCATTGAAGGTGAGGTAGTGATTGTTCAGTCCGGTATATACTACTTTATAGTCCGTGTGGGTGATTTCTGCCGTAGCGCCTACATCCGCCCAACTATTTCCAACAATCAACTGTACTTTAATTTGACCACTTCTAATCCGGTTTGGATTTGGGCAAACGGTGGTGCCATCGAAATTGATGAGTATATATGGCTGCGGATCGTTTTGGTGAGAAGAATCAATCGTGGCGCCGCAGATTGAGTATCCTTGGATGCCTTCTTTTTTACCGACAAAGCCGCCAATATTGAACATAGCGTTGTTTACATCGGAGTTGACATTGTCCGATTCGCCTTTCTGGTTATTAATGTCTTCGTTGTGTTGCTTTGTATTTGGATCGGTAGGGTCGTTAGTGATTTTTGAACAAGAGTTAAAAATCAGCAGGCTGATAATCAGCGTAGCGAGAATACTTAGTTTGTTTTTCATGGTTGTTGTTTATTTGTAAACGAAATTATGAAAGAATATTGTATTGCCTTGTTCAAGTTTCTAAATATAATCTGCAATAATAGCATCTCTATTATTTATAGAAATTGAACTTATTAAAAATGGGTGGACGAAAATACTCCCTTTTCATCCTACTATCTCCTTCAAACCTCCCCCTTTTCCTCTTCATCATCCCCTTCTTCCCAATCAACCGGAAATCCAATAGCCTCCAGCAACTTACCCTTATAATATTCGTGCTGGTCATAATTAGCCAGCTTGTGATGAAGTTGCGCCAGACTTTTGTAAACAGCAATTTTCATCCGGTCATCCGGATCATGCTGCAAAGCTTCTTCCAAATGCTGAATTGCCGATTTGATATCTCCATCTTCATTAAAACTGAGGGCCGCCATATTGTTATACACCTCCGGAAAATCAGGTCTATCTTTCAGCGCTTCGGTGTAATGATGCAGCGCCCGGTATTGGTCGCCCAAATCCTGATAGGCTTGCCCTAGATAATAATGAATCATGCTATCCTTCGGGTCTATTTTGTTCGCAACCCGAAAATAAAACATAGCCTCCTCATTTTCCCCATTCATTGCCAAGGCTCTGCCTGCCATACTCCAATCCCAGGCACTTTCCCCGCTTTCGCTGATGGCCGCCATTTCGTAACATTTGAACGACAGAAGAAAATCCTCATTCTGCTCCTTATAGCTCTGCCTGCTCCCTCAGTTCCTCTACATCCATTTGATCCGGTGATTCCTCCAGCATCATACTACCATACCTCAGCATGTTTTCCCGGTCGTTCAGCTTTTTATAAAGCTCCCTGATAGATCCATAAACGCTGTATCGTTCATTACCCTCCTTCGTGGCGGCGGCTTTCTTCTTCAAAATATCTATGGCTTCAGGTGTGCGCCCCAGTTGCTCGAGACACCAAAGCTCGTTGCGCTCTATATCATCTATGCAATCTTGCAGCGTCAACACCGGCAGTACTTCCCGCCCGGCTTTGAGCGACGCTTCATATTGCTTATCGGAACACAGATAAACAACCTCCCAAGCTAGCAGATAATCCTTGTCTTCGGGATGTGAAGCAAGTGCCTCGCGGCACATACGGGCCATTTTACTATAATCAGCTTTTATTTTCTTGTCGGTAGGAAATCCAGCCTTGATATATTCGGGTAACACTTTCATGACCGAAAGTTACGGCTTTTCTTAGAAAAAACCTGCTTTTATGTTATTGCCATCTATCTTATAATGAAAACGGGAGTAATCCAACTTTTCTATTAGCCAGAGTTCGGACTGACGAGTGATGGTAAATGGATTATTGCTGATGAACAGGCAGAGGTTAACCTTTACATATTGAACGAGGAAGACATCGGTATCCACCTCATCAGAGACATTTTTAATTCAGCACTCGGCATTAAAAATAAAACGCAGCCCTAATTCCCGCCATCGGCGGGTTAGGAGGGAACCCAATTACGCAACCATTCAAAATTTAGAGGCGGATTCGTGCTCCAAATCTGTAGTGATCAAGGCTATGGCCTGTTCTTTCAGCCTCTCCACGTCCGCTTCCACCATACCGGTAGTTTCAATCGGGCGATGGCGATAAACAACGAGCCGTCCGGGACGAATCATCAGGCCTTTACGAGGAAAGAGCCTTCCGGCATTCACAATGGTAAAGACCACCAAGGGGATTTGACATGCTACGGCCAAACGAAATGCCCCGCTGTGAAAGTGTTTCAACAATTCGGGCGTGGTGTTGCAGGTTCCTTCGGGACAGATAAAGAAGGAAGCGCCTGCGTGTACCTTCTCTTTCATCTGCTCCATGCTCCAGGCGCGATTTTCACTGTCTTCGCGCCGCACCGGAACGTATAGGTGTTTGATTAGATAGCCCAATACCGGCCAGTACAATAATTCTGCCTTGCCCAGAAACTTGACGTAGTTTCTAATCAAAGTGCCCGCCACCAACGCATCGAGATAGCTGGTATGATTGCTGATAAATATTGCTTGTCGTAATGTTTCCTTCGGTTCTTCTTCATGAAGTTCAATTCGGATGCCCCAGAGAACAAGCAAGGTTCTTGAAATCCAAAGCGGAATGAAGTGTAGTTGTCTTATCCAGCGTTCGTTCCCGCTCATTACTCCGGCAATCAGAATAGGGAAGGAGAGGAGGAGCAAAATAGAAAACGTACTCCCGCACCAAATAGTCCAGGGAAGCCAGATAATTTGCTCGGCTATACGTTTCATCCTACGGTCTCTGTATCTCTTGTCACTTCTTTCGCAGTTGGTATAGCGCTCAATTGTTCCAAGTTTTTTCCTAACCGACAACAGAAATTATTTGCGCCGTTTGTCACCCACAGATAGCGCACATTCAAAGATAGATTATACCGGGCTATCTGTTCAAATACTTTTGGTTCAAAGGCTCTTCAGGGGCTTTACATTCTATAATCATTTTGGGTAGTCCGTCTTTTCCAAACACCAATGCGTCAAAGCGTTTCTGCAAGCCGTTCAAGATCAATCCACGCTCTACGGCAATCAAACTTTTAGGAAATTGCAAATCATAAATAAGATAGTGCAGCACATGCTGTCTGACCCATTCTTCGGGAGTTAGCGCTACAAACTTCTTGCGTATTTCATCGAAAATGTATCGCCCCTTCTCTCGTTCTTCCACCCGAAAATCATATTTGCCAAAAATAACTTCGGTCATCTTTCTTAATTTCGATTCTAAAATAGAACAATCCAACGAATAGGGAGTTCATAACGTTATAATTGCGCGCTAATATTCTATGTTCGACGTTTTACGGTCTATTATCTAAAATCTAACTGATGAAAACCAAAGAAGAGATAGTCACCAACTGGCTGCCCAGATATACGGGCAGAGAATTGAAAGATTTTGGGAAATACATTCTACTCACCAACTTCGACAACTATGTCAAAATGTTTGCCGAATGGCACAATGTTCCCATCGTTGGCGAAGATCGGCCTATGATGAACGCCTCCGCCGAAGGAATCACCATCATCAATTTCGGCATGGGCAGCCCCAATGCGGCTACGATGATGGACTTGCTTTCTGCTGTCACACCCCAAGCAGCCTTGTTTCTTGGTAAATGTGGGGGATTGAAAAAGAAGAGCGAACTCGGCGATTTCATTTTGCCCATTGCCGCCATTCGCGGCGAGGGAACTTCGGACGATTATTTTCCGCACGAGGTTCCGGCACTGCCTTCTTTTGCTTTGCAAAAAGCCATCTCTACAACGATACGTGATTACAGTCAGGATTACTGGACCGGTACCGTTTATACCACCAACCGCCGTGTTTGGGAATGGGATGACGAATTCAAAGAATATCTCCGCGAGATTCGCGCGATGGCTATTGACATGGAAACCGCCACGATCTTTATCACAGCTTTCAAAAACGAAATCCCTGTCGGCGCTTTACTGCTGGTTTCTGATCAACCGATGATTCCACAAGGTGTGAAAACCGAGATGAGCGATAATAATGTAACTAAGAGCTATGTAGAGCAGCATCTGAAAATCGGTATTGACTCGCTCAAACAATTAATCAACGACGGCTTGACCGTAAAACATCTTCGCTTTTAATGGCAGCAATTTCTTATGATTCTATTGCGGCAGATATTAAAGCCCGCAAATTTGCATCGGTTTATTTCTTCTGTGGTGAGGAAGACTATTTCATTGACGGGTTAACCGATCTAATCGAACAGCATGCGCTCACCGACATGGAAAAGGCCTTCAACCAAACTATCATCTATGGCAAGGATGCAACGGTTCGTTCCATTGTTGAATCGGCTGGTCGCCTGCCCATGATGGCCGAAAGACAAGTAGTGATTGTCAGAGAAGCTCAGGACCTGAATTTGAAAAAAGGCGAAGACAATGACTTGCTTCATGCTTATTTCAAGAAACCGGTGCGCTCCACGCTGCTCGTCTTTGCTTGGAAGCATGGGAAGCCCGATGGGCGTAAAGCCTTTATTAAAGAGGTGCAAAAGAGCGGTGTTTACTTCGAATCCAAAACTCTCTACGACAATCAGGTAGCTCCCTGGGTGCGCAACTGGCTCAAAGACCGCAAATACAAAATTGAAGAACAGGCCAACGAACTGCTCGTAGAGTTTACCGGTAACGATCTTTCTAAAGTAGCCAACGAACTCGAAAAGCTCATCCTCAACAAACAATCCGGCGCCACCATCACCGCTGATGATGTCGAAAAAGGCGTAGGAGTCAGCAAGGAGTTCAACGTCTTTGAATTGAGCAACGCCCTCGGTCAGAAAAATAGAACCAAGGTCTTTCAAATCGCCAACTACTTTGTAGCCAACCCCAAGAACGGCCCATTTGTCCTTATCCTCGGCACCTTGCAGGGATTTTTCACTAAGGTTTATCTCGCCGCACAACAAAAGCACGTGGAAGACAGAGAACTGGCGGCCAAACTGAAAGTAAACCCCTTCTTCGTCAAGGACTATAAAAACGCAGCGCGCAACTACTCAGAGAAGAAACTCGAACAAATCTTCCATCTTCTCGCCGAATACGACCTTCGCTTCAAGGGAGTCAACTCTACCAACAACATTAACGAAGGCCAACTGCTTAAAGAGATGGTCATCCGCATTTTGAGTTAGTTGCTTTTAATCATTCAACAATTATCTTCGCCCCAACTTGAAAACAATTATTTCTCCTTCTATACTGAGCGCCGATTTCGGAAACCTACAGCGCGACATCGAAATGCTGAACCAAAGCAAAGCTGAATGGATTCATGTGGACGTGATGGACGGAGTCTTTGTTCCGAATATCTCTTTTGGCTTTCCGGTGCTTCAGGCAGTGAGAAAGGCCACCAAGAAATTTCTGGATGTACATCTGATGATTGTGCAGCCAGAGAAATATCTTCAACAGTTCCGCGACGCAGGTGCTGATCATATCACGGTTCATTACGAAGGCAATTATCATCTCGATTCTATTATCCATCAAATAAAAAAGACTGGAGCTACGGCTGGAGTGGCCATTAACCCGGCTACATCTGTCGCAGATTTGAAAGAGATTATTCATCTGCTCGATTTGGTTTTAATCATGAGTGTGAATCCCGGCTTTGGTGGACAAAAGTTTATTCCCTATGCTACCCGGAAAGTGAGGGAGTGCAAAGCCTTGATTCAATCTTCCGGCTCCAAAGCAAAAATTGAAGTGGATGGGGGAGTAGGGCTGAACAATGCTAAAGAACTGATTGATGCTGGTGCCGATGTGTTAGTGGCCGGTAACGCGGTGTTTGGTTCGGGCGATCCGGCAGCAACTATTATTCAATTACAAAATGCTTCGGGGCAATAAATGCCTGTAATCTTCGTTTATACGCATCCATGTATTTGAAGCAGTTCCTATTTCTTTCCTTACTGTTTTCTGGCTTTTCGTTATTTGCTCAAAACATCGGAACCGTAAAGGGGTCGGTTTATGACTCGGTCGGAAAGAAGATGGAATTCATTTCCATTGTGGTAGAAGAAGATCAGAAATATTCCACTACCACCGACCGGAAAGGAAACTTTGAGCTGAAGGTGCCTGCCGGAAGAAAGATCACCCTAGTTTTTTCGTCACTAAATACTTATGCTACCCGTATCAAGGTGGAATTGAATCCCGGCGAAACGGTTACCTTAAAACAAGTGGTGACAGAAAAGATAAATGCCATTCCTGATGCGGTGATTAAAGGGGAACGGCAAGAAGGCGAAGCACCGAGTACGGTGGAAATAAAAGGACAAACCTTCCTTGCATCTCCCAACGAAAGCTTTGAAGCCAATCTCGCTTTTCAGGGTTTGGGGGTGCAGAAAAGCAATGAGTTGAGTTCCAGCTATTCTGTACGCGGCGGTAACTTTGATGAGAACCTCGTGTATGTAAACGATTTTGAAGTTTATCGCCCTTTCCTTATCCGGTCGGGACAGCAGGAGGGATTGAGTTTTATCAATCCCAATATGGTGAGCAACGTAAAGTTCTCCTCCGGCGGCTTTCAAGCGCGCTATGGCGACAAGATGAGTTCTGTGCTGGATGTGACTTACAAACGTCCTAAGCAGTTCGGTGGTTCGTTCTATGCCAGTTTGATGGGATTTGGAGGCCACGTGGAAGGAAGCGACAAGAAACAGCGCTTCACTTTTCTGGTTGGTGTACGTCAACGCACCAGTCAATATTTGCTTCGTTCCTTGGATACTAAAGGCCAATACAGTCCTAACTTTCTTGACTTGCAGGGCTTTTTTACCTATCGGATCAGCGAGAAGACAAGTGTAGAATATATCACCAACTATTCACGCAATCAGTTTTTCTTTAAGCCGGTGAACCGCGAAACCAGCTTTGGTCTGCTGACCGATGTCAAGAAGCTGACGATTTATTTTGACGGACAAGAAGCTGACCAGTATCAGTCGGCACTCAACGGACTTTCTTTCAACTATGCTCCCAACAATCACCTACTGCTGAAGTTTCTGACGTCCTATTATCTCAACCGCGAAAAAGAGGCTTATGATATTCAGGGTGAATATTACCTCAGTCAGGTGGAGAGCGATATTGGTAAAGATAATTTCGGCGAGATTCTTTACAGTCTTGGGGTCGGTGGTATGCAAGATTGGGCGCGAAACACGTTGAAGAGTGATATCTACTACGCCGGTGTCCGTGGCTCCTGGTTCAAAAAGGGACATAATCTTCAATGGGGGCTTGATTATAAGCACGAGTGGATTAAAGACAAGCTCGATACTTGGAACCGGCTCGATTCGGCAGGTCATTCGCTTCCTTATAATTATGATGAAACATTGGTGCTGGTAGATTCCAACTACTACTATGTTCCGCAAAAGGGAAACATCGGATTCGACAACATTCTGAAATCTTCATTCGATCTTGAGTCCAATCGGATTTCGGGCTTCATTCAAGATACTTGGAGATGGGGCGACTCTTCCAAATTCACTTTCAATTACGGCGTTCGCTTTCAGTATTGGGATGTCAATCAGGAACCTGTCATCACCCCACGGGTGCAGTTCAGCTATAAACCCAAAGGCAAGGCGGATATTGTCTTCACAGCTTCCGCCGGCACCTACTATCAGCCTCCTTTCTACCGGGAAATGCGTAATCTGAAAGGAGAAGTGAACACCAAACTCAAGGCTCAAAAATCTTTTCATGGAGTGCTGGGCATGAACTATGCGTTTAGTGCATGGAAGAGGCCCTTTAGTTTTGTGACGGAAGCGTATTATAAATACCTCTGGGATTTGGTTCCCTATAAATATGAAAACGTATTGATTCGCTATTTGGGCGAAAACCTTTCTAAAGGTTATGCCGCTGGTGTGGATTTCCGTTTGAACGGCGAACTGGCTGAGGGTGCAGAAAGTTGGATCAGCATGAGCATTATGAGTACCGGCGAAGATCTGCGCAACGACCAATATGTTGCCTACTATGATAGCAATGGGGTGGCTTGGGCGAACACCGAACGCAACCAAAGCAGGATTGTGGACAGTGCCACGATTTACCCCGGTTATATTCCCCGCCCTACGGACCAGCGCGTGAACTTTGCCTTGTACTTTCAGGACTATATCCCTAAGTTCAAATTTATCAAAGTACATATCGCGATGGTTTTTGGCAGCGGCCTTCCATTTGGGCCTCCGGGTGCCGATAAGTATAAGGACAAACTACGGTTGCCGCCCTATCGCCGGGTGGACATCGGTTTCAGCGGCCAACTTTGGAACCCCGAATGGGCGAAGAACAAGAACAAGTTTAATCAGGGACTCAAAGGTGTGTGGATATCGGTGGAGGCTTTTAATATCTTCGGTATCACCAATACAGTTTCTTACATCTGGGTGCGCGACATTTTCAACACCCAATACGCCGTGCCTAATTACCTCACCACTCGCCGCATCAACGCCAAGTTGGTTGTGAACTTCTAGATTGTTTTTGGAAGGGGCTATCTGCCTTTGCTCATATCCGAAACAAAATGACAGTGGCTTATCGCCACGTCGTCCAAACGCATTTCGGCATATTTTTTATCCAGAGGGATCGTCTTCAGTTCGAGTAGATTTCCTTCTCGGAATGTTTCTTCAGAAACAGGAATTTGCAGGTCTTCATACATTTTTCTGTAGTCTGTAATCCGCAATCTGCTTTGTGGCTGAATGGAATTGTCGATCCATATCCATTCCCTATCTGAAAAGCGTAGAAAGTTATAGATATTGATACTCTTGTCGAAGTGAGCAAAGTGGTCGGACATATCAATGGAATGAGACATCACCCCACCTTGTTTTTTTACCACCCTTTTGAAATCCTTTAGAATAGGATGAAGGATAACCGGATAGATATGCTCAAACGTATTGTTTGAATTGACTAAATCTATGGAGCCATCGGGCAGTGAAAGTTGCCGGGCATCTTCAATCTTGTAAGTGATCCTCAGATCGTGCAGGATATTATCCAGAGACAATTGCTCGAAATTCTGGAGCAGACTTAGAAGGGTTTGATATTTGTCGGGGTCATAAGATAAGTACCCTGTCAACTTGCCCGAATCATGATACTCAACAAACTTCCTGAGCGTGGTTTCTATTCTCTTTTTGGAAGTAAGAAAGGTAATATCTACCGAATAAATTTTCTCTACACCGGAAAGAAAGAAACAGACTGGAACCACCGGATACCATCCAGTGCCGATTTCAAGAGTGCTTGCGGGAATTTTCTTCCCTGAAAACTGCTGATACTTCTTGAGATGTTGAGTGGCATGTTCCAAGCGACTGGAAAAATACTCGTCGGTGAGGTAAACTCCTTTGGTCACGTATTTCTGGAAAAGAAAATTAACCTGATGATTAAAAGGTAAATAAGATACCACCTTTTGCACTACGGCCTTTTGAACCCATTTTTTCATTTCAAATATCAGCCCTTGCGTCTTTTTTGTCTATAGCAATACGGGCATTCAAATAAAACAAAATTTTGTTGCTCTAGATTGGGTTGGTCACAAACTTGTAGTAAAGGCTTTTTCAGTGCTATATATCTGCATCCTCTATATTCCATTTCTATTGTAGCCAGTGAGTTCATAAACTGATGTCATCCTGAACGGCACCTATTCTTATTTTTGCGCCCTAAACAAAAGACCATGAGCAATCCTTTAGTCGGTATTATAATGGGCAGCGAAAGCGATTTGAAGATTATGCAGGAAGCTGCTGAAGTGTTGGGCGAACTGGGTGTGGAGTTTGAATTGACAGTGGTGTCTGCTCACCGCACCCCACAGCGCATGATCGATTATGCCCAGATTGCCAAAGAAAGAGGATTGAAGGTGATTATTGCCGGTGCCGGTGGCGCGGCGCATCTGCCGGGCATGGTGGCTTCTATTACCCCTTTACCGGTGATTGGTGTTCCTATTAAATCTTCCAATTCGATAGATGGCTGGGATTCTATTCTTTCTATTCTGCAAATGCCCTCTGGCATACCGGTAGCTACGGTAGCACTCAACGGTGCGAGAAACGCGGGGATATTAGCCGCCAAAATAATAGGCACTTCAGATAAGGCTGTTTCGGAGAAAGTTATGGCCTATAAAAACCAATTGAAAGCTAAGGTCGAAAACTCTGTCCGCGAAATGAAGATTGCGGGTTTCAGAAATGAGTTTGACGATTGAAGCGCTTACTGCTCTTTCAAGACTTTGATCACTTCCTCCACCGCCAGATGGTAGTCGTTTAGAGAACGTGATACTTCCTCGATTTGCTGCTGTGCCAGTTTCCAATCTCTATTCTCTATCGCCTCGCGAACACCGGGCAGGGTTTTAACTCCATATCCGGTATATCCGGGTGCGTAGATGGAATGTTTATACCAGAGGCGATTAGGGAAGGCCGTTGGCGAACAAAAGCTGCTTCTCGCTTTGATACAGTAGGTTATTTAATTTATTGACCGAAGTAGGAAGTAGTTTTACGTCGCCTATCAGCGATTCATATTCTGCACTACTTTTCTTTAAAGAAGCAAGGGCATTTTGTAGCGTCGCGAAATCAAGATAGGGCACGTCCTCTTTAACCGTTGGGGGAACAAAGGTAAGAGTGGGGTCATTTGCGTGGACGTAATGTTTCCCAAGAATCAATTTATTTTCGATCTCAGTAGAAAAGCGCATATCATCCAACTGTTTGATAAGCTCAGAAGCATAATCATTCACCGTGGAATAAAAATCTCCATAACGGAATGGCAATACCTGTGCATTTGCCATGCGCAAGGTCATCCGACCGGCGGTCTTGGCCAACACTACTTCATAAACAAACCTGGGGTCTTTGAAGCGACAAAACATTTCATAAGTATCATAAGCGGAATGATATTCGCCGCCGCCGCTCTCACCGCCAAATCCGAGATCAAGTGCAGGAATGCCCAAATGCTGGTAGAAGGAGGAGAAATCAGAACCGGAGCCTAGAGCACCCAATTTGATAGCCGATGAAGCAAGGATTTCCTTCTTTTCTTTCATGCCGGAGGCATTCACTGCATCGTGGGAGATTCTTCGTTTCAAAATGCTGACCTTCGTTTGCGGGTCTATTACATCATCGGCTACTTCATTCACAAACTGCTCCAAGGTATGAGAGCCGCCAACGCCGAGGAATCCACGACCGGTGGCATCGGTATTGATATAGACCACGGCCTTTTTGCTCAGCTCATTTTTATTGGTCTCTACCCATTCGGTAGAACCCAGCAGGCCTTCCTCTTCTCCATCCCAACTGCAATAAACGATGGTGCGCCTTGGGCGCATTCCTTCTTTCGCCATTTGGCCAATGGCTCTGGCCTCTTCCAACATGGCAGCTTGCCCGCTGATAGGGTCGTCGGCACCCATTACCCAAGCATCAAGGTGATTGCCGCGAATGATCCATTCATCCGGCAATTCGCTTCCCTTCATCATCGCGACCACGTCATACACCGGTACAATGTCCCAGTTAAACTCAAGTTTCAAATGAACCTTCACCGGTCCCGGTCCTACATGATAGGTAAATGGCAATGCACCGCGCCAGTTACCGGGCGCCACCGGTCCTGCAAGTGCGGCAAGAAAAGGTTTTGCATCTGCATAAGAAATGGGCAACACCGGTATTTTCATTAAAGTCTTCACCTCGGCTCGGTCTATGCGCTTAGCACCTTTTACGGCACCATAGCCGGGTGTTTGCGGGTCGCCGGGATAAAGCGGCATATCCATTACCGAACCGCGCTGCACTCCGTGTTCATTCTTGAATGCGCCTTTGGGATAAACATCCCCCTGATAATAGCCATCCTCTTTCGGATCAGAATAAATCAAACAACCAATGGCTCCATATTCTGCGGCCAAGCGAGGTTTAATTCCTCTCCATGCGCCACCATACCGCGCAATCACAATTTTCCCTTTCACACTGATTCCCATCTGCTCTAACTGCTCGTAATCCGCAGGAATACCATAGTTTACATACACCAACTCACCGGTCACATCGCCGTCGGCTGAATAGCAATTATAGGGTGGAAGCTGTTCGCTAAGCTGCCCCGAGGTAGTATCCTCTTTCAAAGTAGGTTCTACTAGCGAGGCTTTGAATTTAATGACTGAAGCGGCTTCCAGCAGGCGAAGCTTAGGAGTGGGAAACAGCGCGTAGAACGTATCAATCCTTGCATCAAAGCCCCATTCTCTATATTTCTTTAAAAGATATTCCACATTGCTTTTCTGATAAGGCGAACCCAAATGATGTGGTCGCGCAGAAAGGTGCTTCATCATGCTCTCTATGGCCGATACTTCCAGCAATTGATCATAGCGTGTCTCTGCTTTTTTCTGAAGGATTGTTCCCGAAGGGCTATAACCCAACAAGGTTTCATTTGGAGCATCGGCAGATACCAGTAATAGCAACGCCGCAACGAGAACTACAAAAGTCTTTTTCATAAAGCCGGTTTATATTTGAGAAACGAAGAAGCGAAAAATTATCAAGGACGCATTGCCTATCCCTTCTGTTCGTCCTCCTCGTCGAAACGCCCTACATCCAGAACGCCATCCAGCGCGGTGAGACGGCTGGTCAGATCTTCCAGTTCGGCGGTGTCGTGAACATACACCATGATTTTTCCTTCAAATACACCATCGGCGCTATCGAAAGAAAGCGAGCGCATATTCAGGTTCATTTGTCCGGTGATGATGTTCGTTATTTTATTGACTAAGCCCACATCATCAATGCCGGTGATTTTCACACCGGTGAGGAAAGCGATTTCATGCTGTTTGGTCCAGCGGGTTTTGATAATACGATAGGCGTATTTGCTCATCATCTGCACCGCGTTCGGGCAATTGGTACGGTGAATTTTAATCCCGTCGTTAATCGTCAGAAATCCGAAAACGTCATCGCCGGGTATGGGATTGCAACAAGGAGCAAATTTGTAATCAATCTTATCGGCCCCTTCGCCCATAATCAGCAACTCGGCATTCTTCTGCAAGGTTTGCTTTACGGCTGTATCAATAGCATCTGCGTTCTTGGCTGCTTGTTCCAGCGGTTTGGGTAACTTGATTTTGCCTCCCACGACATCCAGCTTATTCAGCTCAGCTAAGTCTATCTTATGCGAGGCAACATGGAAGTACAAGTCCAGCGGCGAAATCATTTTGAACAGATTCATCAGCAGATAGATGTTGGCCTCTCCCACCTCCATCTTCAATTGCTTCATCCTCTTTTCTAAGATTTCCCTCCCCTCTGTGGCAAATTTCCTTTTATCCTCCTTCAGTGATTGTTTGATGACCGAGCGCGCCTTGGCGGTAATTGCATAATTCAACCAATCCTCGTTGGGTGTTTGCTTATTGGAAGTCAGAATTTCCACCTGGTCTCCATTCTTCAATTGATGGCTGAGCGGAACCAACTTCGTGTTGACCTTGGCGCCGATACATTTAACCCCCACGCCACTGTGTATTTCAAAAGCAAAGTCGAGTGCGGTAGCGCCTTTGCGAAGTCTTTTCAAATCGCCCTTCGGTGTAAAAACAAATATCTCTTCGCTGAAAAGTTCATACTTGAATTCATTGACTACATCTATCGCTGTGCTGTCCGGGTTCCCTAACAGCGAACGAATTTTATCTAACCATTCATCCAATACCGAGTCGGCACTTCCTTCTTTATATTTCCAATGAGCCGCAAAACCCCGTTCGGCGATTTCGTGCATGCGCTCAGAGCGAATCTGAATCTCTACCCACTTACCGGTGCCGCTCATCACGGTGGTGTGCAGCGCCTCATAACCATTCGTTTTCGGGTTGCTCAGCCAGTCGCGCAACCGGTCGGGGTTGGGGTGATAAATATCGGTGATGGCAGAATAGACTCCCCAACAATCGCTCTTCTCTTTATCCGGTGGTGACTTCAGTATAATTCGGATAGCAAACAGGTCATAAATTTCTTCAAACGAAACTCCCTTGACCTTCATTTTATTATAGATGGAGTAAATGGATTTAGGGCGGCCATATATTTCAAACTTAAAACCGCGCCGTTCCAACTCTTCTTTCAACGGTCGAATAAATTCGTTGATGAATTTTGTGCGCTCGCGCTTTTTCTCCTGCAGTTTTTTAGCAATGTCTCTATATAAAGTGGACTCTGTAAATTTCAGCGCCAAGTCTTCCAGTTCCGTCTTGATGGAGTGAAGGCCCATCCGGTGCGCCAGCGGGGCATATAGAAACATGGTTTCGCTTGCAATCTTCAACTGCTTCTCTCTACTCAGCGATTCTAAAGTCCGCATGTTGTGCAACCGGTCGGCCAGCTTGATAAGAATGACTCGAATGTCGTCGTTCAGCGTCAGCAATAGCTTTCTGAAATTCTCTGCTTGCAAAGAAGAGTTCAGGTCAAAGACACCCGATATTTTCGTCAGCCCGTCAACAATACGTGCCACTTCTTTATTAAACGTACGTTCAATTTCTTCCAGCGTCACGTCGGTATCTTCTACCACATCATGCAACAGCGCGCAGATGACCGAGGTGGCATCCAAGCCCATTTCTTCGCTCACCACTTTTGCCACCGAGATAGGATGCAGCACGTATGGTTCGCCCGATTTGCGCCGCATATCTTTATGGCTGTCCATCGCCATCTCGAAGGCGCGCCGAACCATCCTCTTTTTCTGCGTCGAAATATTTTTTTTCAACGAGCGTAAAAGACTCCGGTACTCTTTGAGAATTAATTTTTTCTCCTTTTCTAAATCTATCGTCTGTGGGCTTTCCATCATTCTAATCTAAGAGATTCGGTGTGATATTAGAAACATTCAGGTGTTTTGAATGGTGCTAATTGGTGTTAAGAAACTACGGCTGTATAATAATGTGGAATCAAACGAGCCTTCGATATTCATTCAGATTCTGCAACATTCTATTAGTTTCGAAACATGAAAATTGCAATCGTGGTAGCCGTGGGGCAAAATAGCGAAATTGGTTCAAAAGGGGGCCTGTTGTGGAAGCTGCCTCGAGATATGAAGTTCTTTAAGGAAGTCACCATGGGCCATTATGTATTGATGGGTAGAAAAACCTGGGAGAGCATTCCGCCGAACTATAAACCGCTCGACGGGCGGGTGAACATGGTGGTGACGCGGCAAAAGGATTTTCGTGATGAAGGCTGTATTGTCTTCGCCGATTTGGAAACGGCCTATCAACATGCCAAAGAATGTGGCGAAGGCGAATTGATGATTATTGGTGGCGGCGAGATTTATCGTTTGGCGATGCCGAAAACTGACATCATTTATCTAACCCGCGTGCACGAATCTTTTCCCGAGGCCGACACTTATTTTCCCGACATCAATTCTGAAGAATGGGAAGAAGTGGACCGCGTAGATCAACCGGCGGATGCCAAACACGCCTATCCTTTCAGTTTCATCAAACTAGAAAGGCGGGGGTAAGCTAAAGGGGATAGGAACCCGTTTCCGTCTATGTATTTTATCTCCGCAGGAGATATACGTTTGGTAGAAAACAAACCACAGCCTATTCAAGTTCCGTCGGAACGACCGATACTTCTTTTAGCAATTAGCTTTTAGCTATTAGAAATGAATCTCCCAATTTCTATTGACTAAAAACTATTGGCTGCATTAGGTTATTCTCAGCGACTTCACCGCGCTCCAGTCGCCTATTCCTTCATGCGTGAAGATGCGGACGCGGAAATAATACAACACACCGCTCAACACCATTGAAATACCTACCGCTATTAAAACACCAAGAAACATAGCGCTCGACATGACCTTGTTCCCGAACCCGGCCACCGGTCGTGTTTCTTTGGTGATTCATGCCTTGTAAGCTAACCGAAATGCTACCCTCCGGGTATATAATCTGATGGGCGAAACCGTTTACAGTCGTCCGGTGTGTCTCGAAGCGGGCAACAACACCCTGCAAGCCGAACTCGGAGCATTGACCAACGGTTTCTATTTTGTAGAAATTAACTGCGGCGGAAGCAGCCAGTCGCAGAAACTGAGCGGGATTCGCTAAACTTATACTTTTCTAAATTAAACGGCAGAGGTACTACCTATCTCTGCCGTTCTTATTTTATACATATTGCTAAAAACGATTGGTGATTCTATTGATATAGATTTTGTCTTGATTGGTATCGCCCCGCTTGTGATTGGTATAGCGGTGGTTTAGATTAGAACAGCGCAAGAGGTGATTAAGAATGTTGTTTGTATGATTAGAACTGCCGCCGCTATGATTACAAACGCCGCTTGTATGGTTATAACTGCCGCTGCTATGATTAGAAACGCGACTTGTATGGTTAGAACCTCCGCTGATATGATTAGAACAGTGGCGTGTATGGATAGAAAAGGCGCATGTATGATTAGAACTGCCGCTGCTATGATTAGAAATGCGACTTGTATGGTTAGAACCACGGCTGATATGATTAGAACAGCGGCTTATATGGTTAGATAAGCGGCTGTTTTAATTAGAAAAACATTTTTTATAACTGGAAAAACATTTTTTCCAATTATAATCCCTGCTATTCCAATCCAAATGGTGTTAAAATGCACCAAAACACGACTTTTCGGACATAGCACCTTTTTCCGGCTCATTATCTAACACGATACATAAATCTTTCCTCCCGCAGAGTTTCCGCTCTCGGCGTAGGCTATGCCTACGTCGGAAAAGTTGGTAGCCTTTGGCTACTTTTTACAGCTAAAAGCCGTATACTTACGGGGCGGAGGCACAGCCTAAGCCCAGATGAGTTTGAAATAAATTTAAATTTGGGTATTGGTAGCCTATTAACCGGATGAAGATATGACAGATAGTGTATGACAATTGCGGAACACAAACTTTCGCTTTTCAGCAAATCAGAAGTGCGGAAATGCGAAGGTTTTGATAGATTTGTTTCGCATAATAGATGTTATAGCCAATGGTAGGGCGACAGTGCAACCAACGAAACAGACGACTTAAAATTTAAACATTAAAGCAAAGACAAACCATTTTGACAAGAGACCTAAAACATACAGACCATATTGCAACGGGACAGCATGGAAGCCGACACTCAAGTCTGCCCGATGTTTTTTATTTTTTTCCCCCACCGCACTTTTTTAAAAACAATTTTTGCCAGCCGCACAAGTGGCACATTTGGCTTTGCCCCGACACACAAAGCCAGCCCTTCGGCAAAACCAAAAGAGCCACTTTTTAGCCAACGCACTAATATACGATTGACAGAAATTAAGTTTCAAAACTTTAATTGCCATTTCATAAATAACTCTACTTTTGTTAAACACGCTTATCAATTCAATCAAAATAATTAAATCATAACAACAATGGCAGCAATTATAGATTTTGTAAAATGGGACACAAGACCAGAGGAACAACTTTTCGCTTGGAAATTTCCAGAATCAAATTTAAGCACCTTCACTCAATTGATAGTTGCTGAATCACAGGAAGCAATTCTATTTTCCAAAGGACAAGTTGTAGGCAAATTTGGACCAGGAAAACACACCCTCAACACTGAAAACTTGCCAATCCTAAGAAATCTTTTTGGTATTCCATTCGGAGGAAAAAATCCTTTCACTGCCGAAGTGTGGTTCGTAAATAAATTGATGCCTTTGAATCTTGATTGGACAACTGATTCAATGATGTATCACGACCCTGACTATCAAACAATGGTTCCTTTACTTGCAAAAGGACGATACGGAATTAAGATTGTTGATGCAGAAAAGTTTTTAATAAAATTGGTTGGAACAACGACAACATTTACAGCACGACAACTCACTGATAATTTTTACGGAGCAACAGTTTCAAAAACAAAATCTACCATTCTTCAATTCATAATGTCAAACAAGATTGGCATTAAAACTATTTCCGCTTTCTTAGATGGGCTTTCAGAAAGTTTGAGATTATCAATTTCAACTTTCTGGGAAGATTACGGATTTCAACTTATAAGTTTTTACATCACCACAATTGAAGTTGATTCAAATACCAAAGCAGGTGAAATGATTCTCAAAGCCATGTCGCAGCAAAGCGCACAAATCATTGGTGGTTATACATGGCAGCAGTCGCAAGTTTTTGAGTTGGGCGACAAAGCAGTAGATTCAATGGGTAAGGGCAACGGACAAAATAGTTTATTGGGTGCTGTTATGGCAACAAATTTAATGGGAGGGTTATCGGGAGGCGGTTTGCTTAATCCTGTTTCTTATAAGAATCCAGAAACAAATTCTAATGTTCAAAATCCTGTTGTTACTCCAGCACGAGAAGTTTATTGTTCCAATTGTGCTAAGAAATTTTCAAGCAACATGAAGTTCTGTCCGCATTGTGGCGACCCATATACAGCTTGTCCAAAGTGCGGAGCGGACAATGATAAGGATGCAAAGAAATGTGTGAGTTGTGGAACGGTTCTATCTGCAAGCGGTGCAAGTTGCACTAATTGCAGTTCACCGTTAGCAGACGGAGCAGCGTTTTGTCCAACTTGCGGAAAGCCCGTTGCATCAAAGGAAGGTTGTTGTAAACGGTGCGGACATAAATTAGGAAGCACACCTTTTTGTTCTCAATGCGGATTTAAAAACTCATAAACATGAAACAGAGAGGTCAAATATTCGGCTATGTAGTTTTAATCGCAGGGTTAGCGTTAATCTTCACAGGATTTTTTCTTTTCGTTCCGCAAGAAAAACGGAACGATGTTTTTTGGTTGGACTTAGCAACGGTTTGTCTTGTGTTCATCGTTTCATCCTTGACAGAGTTGGGGCTTTTCGGAATCAATTTTGATTTTGAAAAACAAGTTGGTGGTCTTGGAATTCGCCTTGCTTACATTCGCTTCTATTCCTTTTTTGCTCTTGCAATAATTACTATCGGATATTTTGCGGAAGTTCATTTCCGTTACCAACTTTTCTTTCAACTTCTTGCAGCTTTCATTTTACTGATTGGCTATTTCTTTTCTCATCTAAGTTCGGGAAAAGCCGTGTCAGTGCAAGCAGAACAAGACATTGAGAGAAAAGGGAAAGATGAAATCCTAAGAGCATTAAATCAATTTGAAATTTTATTCACAGGAAGTTCGGGAAAGTGGGAAGGAGAAAAACAGAAAATAAATTTTCTGAAAGAAGATGTTCGTTATCTCTCTCCAACAAACAATCAAGCCGCAGCAGACATTGATTCTGAAATTGCAAGCACGATTCAACAGGCGTTTGCAAAAGCAAGAGAAAAAAATGAAGGCGGAACAGAAGTATTTTCTCTCCTCAATAAGTGTGAGGAGTTATTGAAACTTAGAAAAAACACTTACTCAAAATAACCACTAACAAACCAAAAGTTATGAGCGGAAAAATTTTAAATGCTTCGGCAAACATTTATCAAGACCAAGCAAAAGTCCTTTTTGACTATTACAAACAAGCAGCTGAAAAAATTGTCAGCGAAGAAGAAAAGTATGAAAAGGAAATAGCAGTATGCAAAGAAAGAGTTGCACAACTTAGTCAGGATTTTGCTAAGGCAAAACAGACCAGATTGATTTGCATGATATTTTTCTTCGTGCTTGTGCCAATCTACTTTGCAATTACAGCGCATTTAAAAATGAAAGAATTGCAAGCGGAGATTGATGCCAACGAACAGAAGATTGCTGAGTTTCAGAAAATGCACAAAGAAATTTTCAGAGATTACAAAGTAACTAAGTTGGGAATCGGTTATGTTCCAGTTGCAGCGCAAATTCCTTTTGAGGACAAAAGTTTTATGATTGATTACACCAACTCTGTCAACTCACAAAAGTTTAATCTGAATACTTTGAAGCAAGCAGAATTATTTACAAGTGCAGTAAATGATTTAGACGAGTTAATGCAAGATGCACCAATTATTGAAAAGTCAGACGAAACAGAATCAGTAAGCACAGACGACTATTCTCTCTCAATTCAAAATGTTACTTATCACGATTACTTAGGAAAGATTGACAGAACACTTCGCACTTCTTCCTTTTGCCTTTCTGATTTGGACTTGACTTCCGTTTCACTTCCAGTTGTGTTGCCCGAAAGCGAACATTCAAAATTTATCAATGAACATTCAACAACTGAAACAGGAAATGCTCCCGTATTCAACATCTTTGACAACTCACCTTATCAAGATGAGATCGCAAGATTTCATTCGTTGAATGAAATGAAAAAATCTTTAGAGAAAAATCAAACACAATTTGAAGAAGTTTTGAAAACGCTGATGATGAACATGGCAAATTCAGTTCAGGCGATAACGCAAGTAAAACTTGCTTCAACAAATATGATGGTTGACACTTCAAACAAAACGCTTTTCAAAATTTTGAAATGTTCTTACAATCACTATTCACCAAATCTTGAAGCAGACGAAATTGAAAGAATCAGAAACGAGAAATTCAATTACCAAGAATCAGTAGAAAATTATCAGCCGTTCCAACTGAAACCAAGTTCAAAATTGAAGTATGATATTGTTTCTGATTGTTGGGTTGCGGAAGATGGAAGCAAAACAAATTTTCCTTTTGGTGTTCATCAAATTCACGAAGAAATTGTTGCTCCTATTGTTCAGAATTTAATGGAGGAAACAAGATTGGAGAGAATGAAAATTTACAACAACATCAAAGACCAGAAAACATCTTATCTCAATCAGTGGCATCAGGAGACAATGGATTTCTACGGTAGAAACAGAGCAGAGAGCAACGATTTAATAAACATCATGCGTTCTACCTTGAGTGAATACATTTCATCATACAATGCAATGGTTGCGTTGAAAAAGACGGAAGACAATCTCAAAAACAATTCATCTGTTGATGCTTCACTTGTAAAATCAGAGGAGAACGAAGCAGAAGTATTTGCTGCGTTTGAAGCCAAGTCAAAAGATTTCAAAATGATTCAAGAAGATTTCACTCAATACATGGACAGATTGAAAGAAGATATTGACAGACGAGCGGAGAAATTTGAATACATTGAGTTTTATGATGCTTCATTGAGAGATACAAACTTTAAAGAGTATGCGGTTGCAAGCGGCAGAGTAAATCAGTTAGATGCAAGAAGAATGCCTTTGGCTTCTGTAAGTCCTTTCTTCGCTGAAACATCAGAGTTGCCACCACCACCCTCAATTGAAGATGTTACATACGAACATATGTCAATCAATCTTCCAAAAATTGCAAAGGCGGCATTGGATGAATTAAGAGGCAACAGCGAACCAACAGAAGAAGAAAACGGAACGGAAACCACTGAAAATAGCGAAGCATAATTTATAGCAACCGAAATTTAAAAAACATACAATGGCTAATTTTAATTTTACAGTTGACACCAACCCAATGGCAGACAGCATTGATGGCGTTGCCAATCATGTTGACGGAACCACAGCAGCAGTTATTGCAATGCAAACAGCAGTTGTAATTGCGGAACAAAAAGGAGCAGAGAAAATCTGCAATAATGTCAATTTTGGTTTCTACTCTTTAATCCGTTCACAGATTTTTCAAAAGATTGCAACGCATAAAAGTAAAGCCGATGCAAAAATTATGGAACTGCAACAGCAATCAGTTTCGCTAATTGCAATTAAAAGCAGAATGGAAAAAGATTATCAAATGCTTGCAAGCCGTTACACAAAGTTGTTTGAAGGATTGAACAAAGCATTGCGGGCAAGAATTTTTGAACTTGACAAGCCAACTACAAACTTTGTATTGAAAGATGTTTTACCAACCGCAAACAGAACAAAACGTTTGTCAGGTTCAACATCAACAACACAAGTAGAAAGTATTGCGAGCGGTCAAATGATTTCTGTTTCCAACACAAAGTATAATGCTATGAAGAATATTTCTTCTATGCAAGATTTTATCTACAGTTCGGAAAATCAAAAAAATTTAATCGGAAGTATTTTAAATAAGGAGTCAGTAAGCAAGCCAACTGAAAAAGATATTCCAGTTCTCATTTCAGAATCGGAAGGACTGAATGTAAGACAGTCGCAATGGATGATTACACAACCGCCATTGAAGAAAAACACAAACTCAAAAATTGAATCTCATATTTATTCAACATTGACAAATTTGAAATGGGTTGATGATGACCAAAGCAACTCCAGTCGTGTAAAACAAGAATTTGGAGATTTTGTAAATCAATCTACTGTTTCAGACAGAGTGAAAAAACAAATGCTCTCTTTACTTGAATCGTCTAAATGGCAAAAATTAAATTCTTAATCCAATGAGTTATTCAAGAGATTATCACGAAACAATTACAGTCAACGGTTCAGAATCTAAAACCGTATCGTATCCGAAATCTGAATCAGGAGGAAGCATGACTGTTACAGTTCATTACACAGAGCATGTTCCCGTTGACATAAGAATTAATGTGGACACAAATCCATTTGACAGAAGCGTAAGCTCGGCAAATAAACATGTCAATTTTCTTACAGGTTCAGTTGTAGCAACGGAAGCCGCACATATAGCAGCAAAAGTTAAAAGTGCAGAAGATATTTCTGATACAATGGTTGAGGGATTTTTCGGACTGATAAAATCCGAAATCAATCAGCAACTTACAGAAATAAAACCAAGAGTTGATGCATTGATAATTGAATTAATGCAACATCAACAGACATGTGCACAAAAGAAAGTTCAATTGGAAGGCGACTTTGGAAGAATCTCCGAGCGATACGCAAAAATCTTTTTTGACTTAGACAAAGAATTGCGGAACAGAATTCTTTTGTTGAACCAATCAGCAGTTGGAGTTCACGGAACACTTACAACCCGTGTGCATCGTTCATTCAGCGACATCAGCACAAGCATCGCAACCATTTACAACAAGGAAGGAAATCATCTTCAATCAATGCTTTTCGCTTCTGGTTTGAAAAGCAAAGCACATTCATTGATTGACAGTGCAAAAAATTATTTGTTTTCTGAAAAAAATCTTTCAGCACAATTGCAGGAAATTTTAATTCCAGCGAGAATTGAAGTTGTAGTATCAAAACAAATTCCTGTATTGTATTTTGAAAGCAAGAATCAAGAAAACGGAAATGATGTTGCAATTATTACTTCGGGACAAATTCCTGCATTGGCATCTAACAAGACAAAATTGAAAGACAGTTTTTCAAATTCGGGAAGCAAATGGAAAACACTTGATTCAAAAAACAGAGAACACATCAACACTTTTTTGAAACTTGAATTATCAAGTCAGGAGAGCCAAACACACAATATCAATCCGAGAGTTGCACAACAAATTATGCAGCTTTGGAACAATGACACTAACATACAAACCAACAATTAAAATTAATTCCCATGAATGAGTTAAAAGAAATCCGAGTGAACGACCAAAGATTATTACTGAATGATAATCTTGTAAAGAGTTCAATACTTCCGAGAGCATCAAGCGAATTGGAACGAGATGTTGTAATACAAGGCGACACAATTATTGAAGGTGCGGTGTATGCAAAATACTTTGAAATTCAAAGAGGAAAACTTGAAGTGCAAGGTGCAGTTTTCACTCAAATTGAATTGCATGTAAATACTGATGCAAAGGGTTCGGCAACTTTTCGCAAAGCTGTTGGTTCTGCCGATTCAATCGTTTCACTTGCTCCAAGTTACCGTGTAATTTTTCAAGGTGATGTAAATGCGAAGCAAGTGAAATTGCGTAATGCTTTTATTGCTGGAAGCATTTTTGCAGATGAAATTGTTTTGGAAGATTGTGTTGTAATAGGTGGCGTGTTTGCTTCATTGAATCTTGAAATCAACAATTCTATTATAGGAACTTTCAACGCTCCGCTTGCAAGAATTTCCAAAGTGATTCACTTGCTTTTACCGAGTGCATTTACAGTTGAGAAAATAAACGCAATACCTGGAACTGAAATGTATAATTTGAGCTTGGCTGACTTAGGTTCTCTTTTCAAAGGGCATGAGCAATCAAAAAATTCTGGTAAGATTAGAATGAGTATGGAAGCAGACGAATTAAAATCTGTTTTGCGTTCAGAAGATACACAACAAATTATTCGCAGTTACACTGTAATCGGAAAAGTTTTAGCTGCTGACCTTTTGGACATTGACAAATTCAACAACCATTTTCTTTTGACTGCTGCTTCACTTGGTTCGCAGTTGCTGAAAACTTATGACTTAGGAATTGAAAACGGAGGTGAAGGAAAATCACTGACAGTTGGGAATATCTCAAACTTTTTCTTTGACATTTTACTTGGCAAGATTGACATTCAAGAAATGTCGGGTGAGTTCAGTATGAAAGACATCGTAGAAAAATTCAAATAGCCAACGCATTTTGCAAGCACAATTAAAAACCGCACAAGCCAACTCACAACCAAAGTTTTTAATAGAGCTTGCAAAGCCGACCCAAAAGAAAAATTGTTTTTAAAAAATTTCCAACGCTTCAAAAAAAATAAAAAACGCAACGCACAGCCGACACTCAATGACACGACAACTCAACAACGACAATGGTTTGCAAACACGGTGGACAAATACCACTGGCTATAACAGCACCTACCCAAAAGGCGGGGTTTCGTGTTCCAAAGACAGTTTTGTGGTTAATCAAACATTAGTTTTTCAAATCAAGGTTTGTGGTAAAAGTCCCGCCCTTCGGGTAGCTGCAAACCGTTAGCTGTAATTGATAAACACATAAACATGAAAGAAATATTTTCAACAAAACCAAACTGGGACAATGAACAGCAACTTGTCCTAACAGTAAACCCAACATTATTATTGAAGGGGGTGCAGGCAGTGGCAAAACTTTGCTAGCTATTTATCTTGCTAAAGAGTTGCATGAAAAGCATGAAAAGAACATTTCAATTATAGTTTATACTAAAGCACTTAGGACATTCATAAAGCATACATTGACCTATCTAAATTTACCAGAAGTAAATGTATTTTATCAAGAAGAAATAAATGGATATATAAATATAAAACACGATTATATTATAATAGACGAAGCGCAGGACTTTTCTGTTCAAGACATTATTAACTTTCAAGAAAATGCCAAAAAAGGCATGTTTATTTTCGCAGACGAGAATCAGCGCCTTTATGACAAAAACTCAAAGAAGGAAACAACACTGACGGTCTCACTCTTACGCCAAAAAGTTAATTTTCCTACGGTTAAACTGAAGCACAATTATAGAATCTCAAAAAATATCGCAGAACTTATTTGTAACTTATATCCGGATAGTTCTCTAAGCTGTAAATCGTTTGACGATGGGCATAAACCAATTTTTATTAAATGTAATTCCCCTCTTCAAGAACTTGAATACATAAAAACCTATGTTACGACTAATGCCAATGAAGATATAGGCATTCTACTTAAAGAAAATAGAGCCATACAAGAAGGTGGATATTTTGCGAATCGTAATAGTAAAAAAATAAAAATACCAGGTGTCTTGGAAACTAAAGATTTTCTCGTTTCCTCTGGTATTGTAATAGGTTATAAATTTGACCGTGTCGACAAATTAGTTTTTACAGAAAGTAAAAACATAAATATCATGACATATCACAGTTCTAAAGGACTACAGTTTGATACTGTTATTTTACCTTTCAGCAATACATTGAATAGCCATAAGAATTTATGTGTGAATTATGTAGGCCTGACAAGAAGTAAAAGCAAACTTATTATTACATACACTGACATAATATCTGGCGAATACAACATGCCCTTAGACAAAGAGAAGTATGATGGTGAAATCAGACTATTTGATGAAAATAGGGATTTGCCGATTGACACTTTAAAAGCATTACATGAATTAAATAATTTGTAATGACAACTACCGCTAACAAAGGGTTTGCAATAGCGGGGGTGACGTGCTTCGCAGACAATTTTGTGCTTAGTGAGAGTGTAGTGCTTCGTATTAAATTTGGTGCTAAAAAGCCCCGCCATCGCAAACCCTCGGAACGTTAGCGGTAAGCGTATGACGACCGTGCAAACTTGAAACCGACTGTAAAAACAAAGGATAATGACACGACATACTTTAATAATCGGATTGCTGCTTCTGACAATTTCTCCCCCCGCAGAGTTTCCTTTTCAGAACTCTGCGCGAATGAATGAGTAAACTAGCTTATCGCAGCGTCCTTTTTACATTTATATTTATTGAAAAGAGGACACCCATAATAGTGCTTTGCTGCTTTAGAGTTTTAGCTCAATGATTTTGTAAAAGTGTAAGCCCACCAAATCAATATTAGTTGCAAAGGCAATCTAAGTATCGTTACCCACAACTTAGGATTAGATTTATTCCAATAGTCAAGCATCATTTGAATATTGGCAGGGAAAACAGCGATCAATAAGAGAATGATGCCCCAGGCAGCTACACTTCTCGTGGAAGAAAATAGAAGTAGCAGGCCAAGAGCTATTTCGCAAACACCGCTGATAATGACCAACTGATGATGCCAGGGAAGCCAGGGCGGCATTATTTTTAAATAAAATTTGGGATGCCAAAAATGATTGACCCCTGCCGCGACATATAATGCAGCCATTATAAAGAGTGAAAGTGTCTTCATGCTATAAATATAAGCTGCGAAAGTTAATATGCAGTGCGCAACAAAGCATTGCGGCAGATTAGGCATACAGTTTCATTACCCCACTCTTCATTGTCTGAAGAAAAGGCAGGGAAGGCCCCCAACTATTCAGAACCTTATATAAAGATGTGTGGCACTGGTTTCTTGACCCGTAGGGTCAAAGCCTTTGGTAGAATATTTTGGTCCTTAAGATTTCTTAGCAATAGAATTGGAGGGAATCTTTAGCTTTACCTTCCCCAAAGGTTCATCATGGCCAATCGGAAAAAGGAAAAATACATTTTCAATACACATACACTCAGCTACGAGAAAGCTGTAGTGAGTTGGGGCAGTCGAATCATTCGCTTTTTGGGCTTTATGGTGGCGGCATTGGTTTTTTCGCTGGCTATTTCTACTATTTACTATCGCTTTTTCGACTCCCCAAAAGAAAAGAGACTTCGGGCAGAATTGAATAAAATGAAAGATCAATATTCCTTGCTTGGTCGCGAAACGGATAGGCTTTCAACTGTGTTAGATGATTTGCATTATCGAGATGGGAATATATACCGGGTGATGCTTGAAGCAGAACCAATTGATGAGGATGTTTGGAAAGCAGGAACCGGGGGGATTAATAAATATCGTTATTTAGAACAGTTTGATAACGGGGAACTGATGAAGGAGTTATCCTTAAAGGTGGATAAATTGAAAAAGCAGATGGTCATTCAATCTAAGAGTTATGATCAGGTGGCTGTGCTGATCACTAATAGCCAGCAGATGTTAGCATCTATTCCTTCCATCCAGCCCATTTTGAACAAGAATCTTAAACATGTAGCTTCCGGATACGGTAAGCGTTTAGACCCCATTTATAAAATCATGAAGTTTCATGAAGGCATGGATTTTTCTGCTGCTATTGGTACCGATATTCATGTGACCGGCGATGGAACGGTTGAAACGGTTAACTTTTCGTATAATGGTTACGGCAACGAAGTAGTGGTAAATCATGGCTATGGATATAAAACAAGATACGCCCATTTGTCTCAACCATTAATTCGTGAGGGACAGAAATTAAAACGGGGTGATATTATTGGTAAGGTTGGAAACACCGGCAAATCTACTGGGCCACATTTGCATTATGAGGTAATCAAGAATGGCGGCCATTTGAATCCGGTTTATTATTACTTCAACGATTTGAAAGATGCCGACTTCCAAAAGATGCTTGAGATGTCAAACAATCCAGGTCAGGCGATGGACTAATATTTTCAATCGTTTCTTCGGTGATAGTACTGGAATCAATATTGCCTAATATAAAAACATTCAACCGAAGTGCTTCTTCCTTTCCGATTTTTCAAGTGAAAGTGTCGGCACCTCTTTATGGTGCATGAAGATTGAATCTAAGATCAACAGATTGTATATCTAGAGAAGGCTACTTTGCTATATTCGTTTAAAATTTATTTATGAAGAAATTGATTGAATGTGTACCTAATTTCAGTGAAGGGAGAGATATGAATATCATTCATCAGATTTCAAAAGCCATTGAATCAGTTGATGGTATCCGACTATTAAATGTGGATCCGGGTAAAAGCACTAATAGGACAGTTATAACTTTTGCAGGGGATGAAAATCAGGTAGTTGAAGCTGCATTTCAAGCTATCAGCAAAGCAGCTGAGTTGATTGACATGAGAAAGCACAGCGGCGAGCATCCCCGATTTGGCGCTACGGATGTATGTCCATTTATTCCGATTGCAAATGCTACGATGGATGACTGTATCGCCTGTGCTCGAAAGTTAGGCGAGCGGGTCGGGAAAGAATTGCGAATCCCAGTTTATTTATACGAGTATGCAGCTAATAATCCCGTTCGCAAAAATTTGGCAAACATCAGAGCGGGCGAATATGAAGGTATCTCTAAGAAAATAGCAGAACCTGAATGGAAGCCGGACTTTGGCCCAACCCAATGGAATGAAAAATGCGGCAATATAGCTATTGGCGCCCGTGATTTCCTAGTGGCATATAATGTTAACCTCAATACTACATCGGTTCGTCGCGCTAACTCAGTTGCTTTTGATGTACGCGAAGCGGGTAGAAAGATAAAGAATGATAAAGGAGTTGAAATAACGCAATCGGGTATTTGTAAGGCTGTTAAGGGAATAGGTTGGTATATCCCGGAGTATGGCATTTCACAAGTTTCCATGAACCTTACGAATATCAATATTACACCTGTTCATATCGCCTTTGATGCTTGTGTGCAGAGCGCTCATAATCGAGGAATGAGAGTTACGGGTAGCGAGTTGGTTGGTCTCATTCCTCTTCAGGCAATGTTGGATGCCGGCAAATATTTTTTGATTAAACAAAACCGTTCGGCCGGAGTCAGCGTAGAAGAATTGATTAAAATAGCAGTTAAAAGTCTGGGACTAGATGAACTAGGCCCATTTAATCCTCGAAAGAGAATTGTAGAATACCTATTGGAAGAAGAAAACCCACCCCAATTGATAAACAAAACGCTAAAGGATTTTGCGGATGAAACCGCTTCTGAATCTCCGGCGGGAGGTGGGTCGGTAGCTGCATACGTTGGAGTTTTGGGGATTTCTTTGGGAACCATGGTCGCGAATCTTTCTTCACATAAAAAGGGATGGGATGACCGATGGAAAGAGTTTTCTGATGTGGCTGAACGGGGTCAGAAAATAAAAGATCGGCTGTTGCAATTAGTAGATGAAGACACCAGTTCATTCAATAAGATAATGGAGGCATACTGTTTGCCAAAATCTTCAGAAAAAGAGAAGGAATTAAGAAGAGAGGCTATACAATTAGCTACCAAGACCGCCATCGAAGTGCCCTTTGAAGTAATGACACTCTGCCTTGAATCTTTTGAGATAATTAAAGCAATGGCCGAAAAAGGAAATCCAAATTCAGTTTCAGATGCAGGTGTAGGAGCTTTATGTGTCCGTGCGGCAATCTATGGAGCTTTTCTAAACATCAAAATCAATGCTTCTGGATATGAAGACAAAGATTATGTGGCAAAAAATTAAAAGCTGGAGATATACTTATGAAAAAGGCAGTAGAATCGGAGGCTGCTATTCTGTCCACGGTGGAACAAAGATTATGCGATAGAAATATCAGTTTCTGGGAGGGCGAAAACCTCTGAAAGTGAACATGGTTGGTAGCGAAGTAGAATCACCATGTATGGTGGTTACATACTTCATTTCCATAAATGTATCCTTCACGAAGCCAGTACCTTCTTTGATGTCAAGATATTTTGGAGGCCCTCCCAAGGTTTGTTCGAAAACGAAGAAGGTATATTTCCCAGTGAGAAGGCACTCTATCGTGCCTGGCATAATGGTGATAATTTTAGGATCATCATGATAGGCCCAAATGGCATATTCATCATACGGTTTTGAAAGCCCATCGGAACGGAAGTTATAACCGCGGTAAACACCCGTAATATCATATCTTACCTCTACACATCTATCCGGATCGGCACTCGGTTGAAGTGGCCACTCGCAAACTAATTTCTTACAGCCTGAACTGAACAGTAAAAGCACTCCTATAAAAGTGAGATAAAATAGTTTCATATCTTAAACGTAGTCGTAAAAATACTGTTTTTCTTCAAATCTGATATCGAACCTTTCAAAATGGATCAATTGTGGAAAGATTACTATGGCAAGAGTTATCTAGACCAAGATTTGCGTTCAATACATTAGTTGTATTTCTTTCATTATTGAGAGGTGAAATATAGCCGAACCCTTTTCCAAGACTGATTCAAATGCCAATAGCTTACACTATGGCGGTATCTACTCGACCTTAAAGGCATACGGAGAAATGGGGCTGTTCGGTTCTAAAAAAATCATCTCCTCGGCAGCCAATTTACTTCTTTTGCACCGAGGTCTTTTGCTATTTTTCGTGATAGGGTAAAGAGGAAATCGGAAAGGCGATTGAGGTATTTTATGATTAGCGGGTCTAAGGGGGTAACTTGATGTAGGGCTACGATTAGTCGCTCAGCACGACGGCAAACCGTACGGCAATGTGGCAATAGGAGACATGCACATTGCCGCCGGGCAACACGAAATGCTTCAAACTCTCCAGTTGCTCATCCATTTGGTCAATAGCCTTCTCCAAAAGTTCAATATCTTCCTCGTGCAAATCAGGCTTCTTGAGCGATTGCTTATCCGGATCAGCAGCTAGGTTAGCACCTATAGTGAATAAGCGGTCCTGAATTTCTTTTAATAAATCTTTAGTCGCCTGATCGGTATGAAACGTCGCGCAACAAAACCAATCCATGGTTAAGTTCATCTACCGTGCCGTAACTGTCAATACGCAATTCGCTTTTCAGCACCCGCTTCCTCCAAAAAGGGAAGTTTCGCCTATGTCTCCGGTTTTGGTGTAGATCTTCATAATACTAAACTGGACTTAATTTAAGAGATTCATTTATCACATCCGATTCTACCAATCCATCTCTTAAACGGATGATACGACGTGCGTTCTTGGCTATATCGTCTTCGTGAGTTACTAATATTACGGTGTTGCCTCCTTTGTTTATCGCTTCAAAAATCTCCATGATTTCGTAAGAAGTTTTGGTGTCAAGATTACCGGTTGGTTCATCAGCGAGAATAATGGATGGATTATTGACCACCGCGCGGGCAATGGCCACTCTTTGACGCTGTCCTCCTGATAGTTCATTGGGTTTATGAGTCATCCGGTCTTTTAGACCCACCATTTCCATCACTTCTTCGGCGCGCGCGATACGTTTATTTTTGCTCATTCCGGCATAGACCAAAGGAAGGGCAACGTTTTCCAAAGACGAAAGGCGGGGGAGGAGGTTGAAAGTTTGAAATACAAAGCCGATTTCCTTATTGCGCACCCGAGCCAGTTCATCTTCACTCATTTCGGATACCTGTGTATTGTTGAGTTTGTACGAACCGGAAGTTGGAGAATCAAGACAACCTAAAATATTCATCAGGGTAGATTTGCCCGAGCCGGATGGTCCCATCAAAGCTACATATTCGTTGCGCTCAATCGAAAGCGATACATCCCGAAGAGCAGCGATTTTCTGTAATCCCATTATGTATTCCTTGCGGATGTTATGGATTTCAATGATAGGCATTTTTCTTATTGTGTTGATGTTAAGTTGGCTGTATCGTATTGCATCAGTTCTCCAACAATTCAGCGCCTTCGAACTATTTTTTAATAACTTTAGGTACCTTGAAATAATCCGAATCTCTCTGTGGGGCATTTTTCAGCGCATCTTCTTTGGAAACATTGTCCTTTACAAAATCTTTTCTAAGAACATTCTTTTCCTCGCTCATATAAATTAGGCTCAGCACCATCCACATTTATTTCCTTCAACTTCTCCATCATGTCAAAAATCTTTTGGAGATCTTTTTTCAATACTTCCTTCTGCTGACCGTCAAATTCTAGTCGTGCTAATTCGGCAAGGCGTTCTACTGTGGCATCATCTATCGTCATCGTTGGCGGGTACTTAATTATTCTATTTTCGAGCCAAATATAATCGAATAGAAAAGAAGATGCGTAAGGAGATAACGGTTAGCGGTGTAAGACCTACCGGCAAACAACATTTGGGTAACTATTTTGGGGCTGTGGTGAATTTTGTGAAAATGCAAGAGCAGTTTGATGGCTACTTCTTTGTGGCTGATTATCATTCGCTAACTACCCATCCCAAAGCGGCAGATCTAAAAGCCAATGTAAGGCAAATTGTGGTGGAATATTTGGCTTGTGGTGTAGATCCGAATAAATGCACTTTATTTTTGCAGAGTGATGTACCGCAGATTCCAGAGTTGTATCTCATCTTTAATATGCTGGCTTATCTAGGTGAACTGGAGCGCTCGGCATCATTCAAAGATAAAGTGAGAGAGCAGCCTAATAATGTCAATGCCGGGTTGCTGACTTATCCGGTGCTTATGGCGGTTGATATTGTTATTCATAAGGCGGACAAAGTTCCAGTGGGAAAAGATCAGCAACAACATCTGGAAATGACACGTGATTTTGTCCATCGTTTCAACCACCTATATGGGGTAGAATATTTCCCCGAGCCCAAAGCTTTCAACTTCGATGGAGCATTGGTTTCGGTGCCCAGTCTTGACGGTGAGGGAAAGATGAGTAAATCTAAAGGAGAAAACACTTGTATATATCTATCCGATGAACCGGAGGCAATTCGCAAAAAAGTAATGCGCGCAGTAACGGATACAGGACCGACTCAGCCAAACTCCGAAAAACCAATAGCAGTAAAAAATCTGTTTGATTTGATGAAACTGGTTTCCTCTAAAGACGCAATTGTTGATTTTGAAACGAAGTATAACAACTGCACCATTCGCTATGGTGATATGAAGAAACAAGTGGCAGAGGACATGGTTCTATTCCTATCGCCTATCCGTGAGCGAATTAAAGAATTGAGCCAAAACGAAAAGATGTTGAACGAAATAATAGGGGATGGCGGTGCTAAAGCTCGTATAAGCGCTGCAAAAACAATCGGGGAAGTGAGGGAAATAATTGGGATAAAAAGCTTTTGAGACTGAAACAATTTCTATTTTCGGCACAAACATAAACTTAGTCACTAAAGAGCATTCCAAACCTGATAAACAAGCAAAAACCTATGGCGAAAAAGAAATCGGCATCTAAAGCTAAAAGTAAGCCCGTAAAAAAGACAGGGAAGAAAGTTGTGTTACCCGTAGCGAAGAAAGCCTCAAGGTCTGCTACAAAGAAGACTGTGAAGTCGGTAGCAAAGAAAGTTGCTAAACCGGCTACTAAAAAGACAGCTACTGTTAAGAGTCCTCCGGTAGTGGCAAAGAAACTTGCAGGCTCCAAAAGGCCAATTAAACATATTGCTATTGCGGGGAATATTGGCTCCGGTAAAACTACTCTTGCTAAAATTCTTTCTAAACACTTTGCTTGGATTCCTGAGTTTGTGGATGTAGAAAGTAATCCATACCTGAATGATTTTTATGAAGATATGCCAAGGTGGTCATTCAATCTTCAGGTGCATTTTCTTAATTCTCGTTTCAAACAACTGCTCGAAATTCAAAAGGGACATGAGACCGTTATTCAAGACAGAACTATTTATGAAGATGCCATGATATTTGCGCCCAATCTTCATTCATTGGGGCTGATGACCACTAGAGATTTTGAAAACTATTCACAACTTTTTCGCACTATTTCATCTTTGATCAAACCGCCTGATTTATTGATATATCTCCGAGCCAGCGTTCCAACTTTGGTGAATCAGATTCAGAAACGAGGCAGAGAATATGAAGACAACCTACGGTTAGATTATCTACGCAAGTTGAATGAATATTATGAAAAGTGGATTACAAGCTACCAATCAGGCAACCTACTTATTATAGATGTGGACAAGTCCAACTTTGCCGATGAAGAAGAAGCGCAGGGGGAAGTTATCAATAAGGTGAGCGCTGAGTTGTTCGGTTTGTTTTGATTCTGGCTTTACCCTTTTGCTTTCCGATTAACGTAGTGGGAAATGAATTCTATAGATTAGTGTTTTAATCTGGCAGGCACTATCGAGATTTTCATTGATTATTCTGAGGGACTCTTTTTGCAATCTATTAGTCTTCCTACATTCGCACGCTGTTTTAAGAAATGAAGATTCTGCAAATCACCAAAAAATTTCCTCATCCGGTAAAGGACGGAGAGGTAATTGGCATCATCAACCTTACCAAAGGTTTTGCGGCACAAGGTCACGAGGTAACCGTTCTTTCATTAAATACTAAAAAACACTATTTTCCCCCAGAAAACCTTCCGGAAGACGAGAAGAGTATAGCAAAGTTTATATCTGTGGATATTGACACCACCCTCCATCCGCTCAAGGCTTTTCTCAACCTATTTACTTCAAAGTCCTACAATATTGAACGCTTTTATTCAACAGATTTTGAAAACAAAATTGCCGAGGTGCTGGCAACCAATTCATTTGATTTAATTTTACTCGAAGGAATTTATTTGATGCGGTATATCGAGGTTATTAGAAAGAACACAGCCGCTAGAGTATTGCTCCGACCACAAAATGTTGAATTCATAATTTGGGAACGCCTATACCGAACCGAAAAGCATATCTTAAAACGAATGTATTTAAAAGTCCTTTCCCATAGGATGAAGCAATTTGAAATATCCAATCTCAACCTGGCTGATATCATGATACCGGTCAGTGAAAACGATATGAAGATATTTCTCGCTCACGGTTGTACAGTGCCACATACTTCTATCCCTACCGGATACATATTTGATACGCTGCCGCTAATAAATTCGAACGAAGAAAATGTCGTGGCCTTTATCGGCGGTATGGACTGGATGCCCAATCGGGAAGGCGTAGAGTGGTTTATCCAGAAAGTCTGGACGCAAGTGGTTGCTGAAATACCCGATGCCAAATTTTATCTAGCGGGCAGGAATTTCCCCGATGAAATCAGAAACCTGAAAGTTAAAGGCCTTATTATTGTTGGCGAAGTGAATGACGCCGTCCAATTTATTTCTTCTAAATCAATTTCCATTGTTCCACTCTTTGCCGGAAGTGGTATGCGCGTAAAGATTATAGAAGCAATGGCTTTGGGCAGGGCAGTAATTTCTACTTCTGTTGGTGCAGAGAGTCTGGCTTTTACAGATGGCAAGGATATATTGATTGCCGACGATGCGAATACTTTTGCTCAAGCCGTGATTAAAACCCTCAGCGACCATCAACTACGAATGGATTTAGGTGCCAATGCCCAACAACTCATTCGCAACCAATACGACAACCGGAAAATTTGCTCCGCTATTATTGATTTCTGTAAACCATATCTCAACTGATGCTTTCCTTAGCTGCAATAATTTTTTGGGCTACTGTGGGACTCATGTTTCATTCCTATATTCTATATCCACGGCTACTCAGATGGTTGGCGAATGGTAAGGTAGAAAACCAAATAATCTTTGACAGTGGTGATGAACTTTTACCCGACGTCTTTGTCATCTTTTCTGCGTTTAATGAAGAGAAAGTAATCCGGGAGAAATTGGAAAGTATTTTTCTGAGCACTTACCCATCTGAAAAACTTCACGTCTATGTCGGTTCTGATAACTCAACGGACCAAACCAATGAAATAGTTGAAGGATTTACCCATCGTTTTTCTAACCTCACCTTTATTCCTTTCGCCGAGCGAAATGGCAAATCCAACGTCTTGAACAGTTTGGTAAAGATGGTTCAGGATAAAGGAGTAAACCCAGAAAAAGATATTTTTATACTCACCGATGCCAATGTCATCTTTGCGCCTGAAACGATCTATGAACTGTCCAAGCATTTCAAAAACAATTCAATTGCCCAGGTGGGGGCAAACATCCTCAACAAAGGAGTGATAGAAGATGGAATTTCCTTCCAAGAAAAAACCTACATCCAAAACGAAAATAACATCAAATACTACGAAGGCTTAAACTGGGGCTGCATGATTGGCGCCTTTGGCGGCTGCTATGCTTTACGAGCTGGTTCATGGAAAAACATTCCACAAAACCAACTCATGGAAGATTTCTATCTAAGTATGAACGTTTTGCATCAGGGACAGAAAGCCATACACGAAAAGAATGCTCTTTGCTATGAAGATGTATCTAGCGAAGTGGGAGAGGAGTTCAAACGAAAAACCCGCATCCAAGCCGGTAACTTCCAAAACCTGGCTGCCTATTGGAAACTCCTCCTTCGCTTCAATCCTGTAGCCTTTTGCTTCCTCTCACACAAAGTCATCCGCTGGGTAGGCCCACTGCTCATCCTTCTGGCCTACCTTTCCAACATCTTCTTGATAAGTCAAAGCCCATTCTACCTCTTCACCTTTATCCTGCAAAATCTCCTCCTTCAAAGTCCGCTGGTAGATTACTTACTCAAAACAATCGGTATTCATTTAATAGTTTTGCGCTTCGCTTCCTACTTCTATTTGATGAACCTTGCTTTACTGATGGGCTTCATTTTATACATGCGAGGCATCAAAACCAATAGCTGGAATCCCACCAAAAGAAATCTATAATCTACTATGAAAAACAAGACTAAAGCCAAACTAGACACCATCGCCTCCGCCATTTCGGAAATCAAAAAAGGACGACTCATCATTGTCGTGGACGACGAAGACCGCGAAAACGAAGGCGACTTTATAACCGCCGCGCGAAACGTAACGCCCCAAATCATCAACTTCATGGCCACCCACGGGCGCGGACTGATATGTATGCCCATGTCCGAAGAGTTGTGCGATCGCCTCCAACTCGAACTCATGGCCTCCAAAAACTCCTCACACCACGAAACAGCCTTTACTATCTCCGTTGACCTTGTTGGTCATGGATGCACCACCGGCATCTCAGCCCACGACCGCGCCCAAACTGTCCAACATCTCATCAACCTCGATAGTCAACCCGAAGACTTCGCTCGCCCCGGACACATCTTCCCTCTGCAAGCAAAAAAAGGTGGCGTGCTGCGCCGTGCCGGACACACCGAAGCCACCGTTGACCTTGCTCGCCTCGCCGGTTTCGAATCCGCTGGAGTACTGGTCGAAATTATGAACGAAGACGGCTCCATGGCCCGTCTGCCCCAACTGCTCCAAATCGCCAAAAAACACCAAATCAAAATCATCTCCATCAAAGACCTCATCGAATACCGGATGAAACATGAACGCCTTCTCAACGAGAAGTTGAAATTGCCCTCCCTTCCAAATACGGCACCTTTCGTGTTCGCGCCTACTCAGAGCCAAATACCCACGAACCCCACCTCGCCATTTTCAAAGGTACCTGGAAAAAAAACGAACCCGTCCTCGTCCGTGTCCACTCTTCCTGCCTCACTGGCGACATCCTCGGCTCCCTCCGCTGCGACTGTGGCGACCAACTCCACGCCGCCCTCCAAATGATTGACCAAGCCGGCAAAGGTGCCGTCATATATATGCAACAAGAAGGCCGCGGCATCGGCCTACTCAACAAACTCCGCGCCTACCAACTACAAGAAAAAGGCATGGATACCTACGAAGCCAACCTCCACCTCGGTCTGCCCATGGATGCCCGAGACTATGGCGTCGGTGCTCAAATCCTCAACGACCTTGGCATCGCCAAAATGAAACTCATGACCAACAACCCCAAAAAGCGCGTCGGCCTCATCGGCTATGGCCTCGAAATCGTAGATAACGTCCCTCTCGAAATAGCCCCCAACCCTCACAACCGCCGCTACCTCACCACCAAACGCGACAAAGCCGGCCACGACATCCTCAAAAAGAAAAGGGCAAAGAAAAAATAGAACTAGCAACCGCTCCATTCCCTAAAAAAGATTTGGGCGTGCCACATCCAAAGAAATTCTTCGGACATGCTGAAACGCAAGGGGGCAGGCTCATATCTAGCTCATAGAAAGAAGGGAAAAGATAATTTTACTTTAGTATAGGGTAAGACGGGTAGGGGAATCCTTTGAGCATGCCTCCAACTCCATGCTTCGTCCAACTTCTAAAATGGAAACACTCACGTAAATCCTGCTTTTGACTTTAAACCGAATTAAGCAATAGATTATTTTTTCGTTTCAAACATTCAATAGAACTCAATACATAACTAGGCTTCAGCATATTTTGGTTCAAAGGATTCGTAATCCGGGTATAATCATCTCTTAGATAAATGCATTTAGGTCAGCAAACAGGGGTGGTCAACTCCAACCGGAAAAGGGTGGCCAAGCGCTCCAAAATCTCCAGAAGGAAAGTCGGAGGGCGCACCCAAATATTCTTTATATTTTGAGAAAGGCCTTAACTATTTACCTTTTTATGGTCTGCGAGGAATTTTTCGAGGCCAATGTCGGTGAGTGGATGGTTGAAAAGGCCAAGGATGGAGGAGAGGGGGCAAGTGGCGATATCGGCACCCATTTCGGCGCAACGGACGATGTGGAGGAGTTGCGGGTGGGTGGAGGCGGCGAGGACGGTTTGGTAGCCGTAGTTGCGATAGATGTGGGCGATTTGGCCGATGAGTTGAACGCCGTCCCAATTGCCGTCATCAATTCTTCCTATGAAGGGAGAAACCATAGTGGCTCCGGCTTTGGCGGCCAAGATGGCCTGTGCGGCGCTGAATACCAAGGTGCAATTTGTTTTGATACCGTTGTCGGTGAACCATTTGATGGCTTTTACGCCTTCTTTGATCATCGGTACTTTGACGACGATATTGGGGTGGAGGGCGGCGAGCTTTTGCCTTCTTCAATGATGCCTTTGAAGTCGGTAGAGATGACTTCGGCGCTGACCGGGCCGTGGACGATTTCGCAGATGGCGACGTAATGTTTCAAAACGTTTTGTTCGCCTTTGATTCCTTCTTTGGCCATGAGGGAAGGGTTAGTAGTTACTCCGTCGAGGATGCCTAATGATTCGGCTTCTTTAATTTGTTCGATACTGGCGGTGTCTATAAAAATTTCATAAAAGATTTTGTCTTTAGAATTATAAAATGGATGGAATCAGGGAAAAAAATAGGGCAAGTTACTCATATCGCACCGCTACAACCGTCTGCCTTTGCTGCGTTTCCGCCCTGGAGGATTAAACAGGAGCTGATCGTATGAGGCTCGCGCCGCAAAACTAACCGAGTTATTGGTTATTGAAAGCAGAGCGAAAGAAATTTGTATTTCTTTAGTAGTTACTGGTGAAATGTTGGAGAGAATATGGCTTCCATTTCGCACGGAGGCACGGAGAATGAAGGAGTGTATTTCTATCGGCTGTTTACTCCGTGTCTCCGAGCGAAATCGCCCTCCAAAAATAAAGCCCCAAAACGCTATGGCTTTGAGGCTTCGGTCAATTAACGAACCATTATGAAAAAGGTTGGAGGGCGCTACATTTTAAATGCGTAGAGGTAACTCATGGGTTTGTTGGGATAGATGCCTTCTACGAGTACTCTGCCTGATTTGGTTTTTAGAATGTTTACGAAATCGTCCACATTGTTAACGGCTTGGTCATCAATCTGGGTGATGACAAATCCCTTGCGAATGTCGGTAGCTTCGGCCAACTTTCCACTTCGGATGTCAGCAATCTTCACGCCATTGTTGATGCCGAGGCTTCTTTTTTCGCCTTCGCTAAGGTTTTCAATTTTAATGCCTAGGGTATTGAGAATATCTTTTGAATTGTCAACAGTAGCTACGGTGTTGTATTTGTTCTTTAGGGTGATAGTGGTAGTGTAAGTTTTCCCGCCGCGGATATATTCCACTTTAATAGGGTCACCGGGGCGATATTGGGCCACTTGTTCTTGCAGTTCGGGAGAAGAGTTGACCGGAAAGCCGTTTAGTTTGAGGATAACATCTTTGTTCTGCAAACCGGCTTCTTCGGCTGCGGAGCCGCTGTTCACACCATCCACATAGACTCCGTAGGGAGTTTCAAAGCCTAATTTCTTGGCAGTTTCATCATCCATTGTGCGAATGTTGACACCGAGAAAACCGCGTTGTGTCACCCCGAATTCTTTTAAATCAGAGATTACTTTTTTGACAATGTTGGAAGGCACTGCGAAAGAATATCCCGCATAGGAGCCGGTGGGAGAAGCAATGGCGGTGTTGATGCCTACCAGTTCGCCATTTATATTGACCAGAGCGCCACCGCTGTTTCCCGGGTTGACTGCTGCGTCGGTTTGAATAAATGATTCTATAGCTGTATTGGCACCTTGGCTAAATTCGTCGCCATGCAAATTGATGTTCCGGCCTTTGGCGCTTACAATTCCTGCAGTTACGGTAGAAGCCAAGTTAAAGGGATTGCCTACGGCCAGCACCCATTCACCCACCATCACGGAATCAGAGTTGGTAAATTGTATGTAAGGCAGGCTTCCATCATCAATCTTTATTAAAGCCAAATCTGTATCTGCATCTTTGCCTACCAATTTGGCTTTGTAGGTTTTATTATTTTGTAAAACCACTTCAATTTCGTCTGCGTTTTGTATGACGTGGTTATTGGTGACGATATATCCATCCTTTGAAACGATTACACCGGAACCGGTAGATAATTGTGGTTGTGCGTTTCTCGGTTGTTGATATTGGAAAAAGTCCTGCCCGAATAATCCGCCGAAAGGATCGTACTGCTTATAAACCTGCCTTTGTGGTTTTCGTGGTACACTTGATGTGAACGACGCAGGGGGTAGAAGCTGCCGCTGCAAAGCGGAAGTCAACGGGTTGGGTATTTCCACCAACAGGAGGGGAGTAAGCAGCCAACTGCACCGGTGTCTTCTCTACGAAAGCAACCTTTTGTAAATTCCATCCCGAAAAATTAAAGACGGCAACGGCAGCAAAGGCGCTGACAAATGCAACAAGTGCGGTAAAAGCAATTTTCTTCGTATTCATATCATTTCTATTTTTGTATTTAAACTAATAACGTTTGTCCCCACAAATTTATTCTACTTCTGTCTATAAAACGATATGATTACCATTCAGCTTAACCACCTTTAACACGCGAGTTAAATGACCGTTAAATTCTATAAATATCAAGGCACCGGAAATGATTTTATCATGATTGATAATCGGGAAGGGCTATTAGACAGAAACCATCCTGAACTGGTTCGTCTCCTTTGCGACCGGCGTTTTGGCATCGGTGGCGACGGCCTAATCTATTTTCAAAACAAATCGGGATACGATTTTGAGATGGTTTATTTCAATAGCGATGGAAATGAAAGCAGCATGTGTGGTAATGGGGGGCGCTGCCTGATTCGGTTTGTGAAGGATTTAGGCCTTATCTCCTCCCAATGTCGTTTCCTCGCCATAGACGGCGACCACAATGGTGAGATTCTCGCGGATGGAGATGTAGTGCTGCAAATGATGGATGTTCCTACTATTGAATCTTTCCAGAACGATTTTGTACTCAACACCGGCTCTCCTCATTATGTTCGTTTTGTGGAAGATGTTCGGAAATTAAATTTGGTAGAGGAAGCTAGAAAAGTACGCTACTCCCCTCGTTTTGAAAAAGAAGGAATCAACGTAAATTTTGTTACCCGTAGGAGTGACCAGGAAATTTATGTCCGCACTTATGAAAGAGGCGTAGAAGATGAAACACTTTCCTGCGGCACCGGCGTGGTAGCTTCTGCTATTGCTTTTGCGGTTTCCACTATACCGAGTCTAAGTCAAATTCAGGTAGAAACTCCCGGTGGACTTCTTTCGGTTAAACTTCAAAAAGCGGAAGCCGGATACCGCAACATATTCCTTCAGGGGCCTGCAAAAAAAGTTTTTGAAGGAAGTGTAGAAGTTTGATGGAGATTCGCCAATGGCAAATAATCAATCAAAGGGTTATGTTTGCCGCCCTAAAAATCGAATATGGGTTTACAATGTGGCATCGTCGGTCTGCCAAATGTCGGCAAGTCAACTTTATTTAATGCGCTTTCGTCTGCCAAAGCTCAGGCGGCTAATTTCCCCTTTTGCACCATAGACCCCAATATAGGGGTGGTTACGGTTCCAGATAAAAGGTTGAATAAACTGGAGGAAATGGCGAAGCCACAACGGGTGGTTCCTACTACGATTGAGTTCGTGGACATTGCGGGCTTGGTGAAAGGGGCCAGCAAAGGTGAAGGGCTGGGCAATCAGTTCTTGGGCAACATTCGTACTACCGACGCTATCATCCACGTACTCCGTTGTTTTGAAGATCCAAATATTATCCATGTGGACGGTTCCGTCAATCCGGTGCGCGATAAGGAGATTATTGACACCGAACTACAACTGAAGGATTTGGAAAGCGTAGATAAGAAATTAGAGAAGTTGAAAAAACTGGTAAAAACCGGTGATAAAGAAGTGATCAAGGGACTGGAAGTTCTGGGGCTTTATAAACAACATCTGGAAAGCGGCCAATCGGCTCGCACTGCTCCTTTAAACAATCCCGAGGAGAAACGTTTTATTGAAGACCTTCAACTCTTGACCGAAAAACCGGTTATCTATTGTTGTAATGTTGATGAAGGTAGCGTAGTAAACGGCAATGCTTTGGTGGAGCAAGTGCGCAAGGCAGTCGCCAGTGAAAATGCAGAAGTGGTCATCATCTCAGCGGCCATTGAATCGGAAATTGCTGTTCTGGAAAGTGCCGAAGATCGCGATGCCTTTCTTAAAGATTTAGGATTGGAAGAAACGGGACTTAACCGACTTATTGCAGCAGCTTATCACTTGCTCAGTCTTCAAACCTATTTTACCGTTGGAGAAAAGGAAGTTCGTGCCTGGACCATTCATAAGGGCGATAAAGCCCCGCAGGCAGCGGGAGTCATTCACTCAGATTTTGAGCGCGGATTTATTCGTGCAGAGGTAATGGCTTACGACGACTTTACGCATTATAAAACCGAAGCGGCCTGTCGTGCTGCCGGGAAACTGCGCTCTGAAGGGAAAGAATACCTAGTTCACGATGGAGATATCATGAACTTCCTTTTTAACGTGTAGCAAACAGTAGGGCGGGGGGACTCCATTCCTGTAAGCAACCGGATATTACTCCACTATCAATTTTTCGCTGAAATTATCTGCACCGTTTGAAAGGTGGATAAAATACATACCGGCCGGGAGGATGCCAGATGTATTTATCTCAAGTAGTTGTCCATTATTACCTGTCATTGTTTTTGAAAATACTTCACGACCGGTCATGTCAATCATGCTGAAGTTTAAATCCTGAGACGGGTCAGAAACGTAAATATATATATGCCCTTTAGAGGGGTTAGGGTAAATCTTATAGGTTAATCCTGTCTTCATTCTTACTGAAACAATGTTGGAATAGCTGAATTGTCCATCATAATCTGTTTGTTTCAAGCGGTAGTAAGAAACTCCCGGTAGCGGATTTTCATCTAACCAATTATAGTCCAATAGTTGTGTGCTGTTATTAGCGCCCTCAATCCGAGCTATTGCAGTAAACGTCTCTGCATCGGGACTTCGTTCAAGCGTAAAGTAGTGATTGTTGACTTCCAGTGAGGTAGTCCATCTGGTTTGAACGTTCTTGTCAACCGGTTTAGCTTCGAAAGAAAGTAGTTCAATAGGCATTGAGTGTTGTCCGGTTCCTCCAATGCTAAAGGGGCTAAAGGAAGAAACGTATCCGGTAGTTTTGAGGCTGCCGCTGCCACCAAAATCACACAAAGAACCCAATACCGTTGTGGCCACTTCCTCCGCCCAATGATTGGTTTTCCAATGGGCGATGGTGAGTTCATCACAGATCCATCCATCGGGTTGTGAAATGCTTTCCCAGAACAATTCAATTTTCATTGAATCGGTCGAAACGGTTCTGTCAATATCCCAATACTGATCTCCATCAACATCTTGTAATCTTCCGCTCAGGGGTATTAAGGAGGTATATCCGGTATTAAAATACTCTGCCTTTACTTCGGTGCTTACATCGGTGATAGACGAAATACCTACTCTTCTCCATTTGCCCGCTTTGCCAATCGGGAAAACAAAATCATCATTACCCACCTTTACCACCGGTCCACGGATATAGCTATTGGCAGAGCCGGAAGTTGAAGTTGCATTATCTAAAATTCGCAGGATGTTTGTGGAATCCGTATAAAGAACCCCGCTTGTCATAGTAAGTGAATTGCTGACAATTGTAGCGGCAGCGGGACTAATACTCAAGGTAACCTCCAGCACCATTCATTTCTAATTGATAGAAAGTGGTAGCAACGCTTCCTTGAATCAACTGGGGACTGCTGCCCCCAAAGATGACGCGACCCGTCGTAGTAAAGATGCCGCCAGTTCTGTTCCAACCATTTGCGCCATTTATTGTGATGTTCTTTCCGCCATCATTCAATGTTCCCAAAGATAGGTTGAGTGCTCCATTCAGTGTCATGTTGGCGAGGCTACCTCCCAGAGTTAAACTGTTGTCACTCTTGCTAATATTTAGATTATAAAAAGACTGAGCCGCGGAAGTTCCGTTAATGGCCTGTGCACCACCGCTATTAAATACAACTGTGCTCGTGCCGGGAGAGAATGTACCGCCATTGCTTGTCCAGTTGCCCGAAGTCATATTGATAGTGGTAGCAGTTCCACCGCCGAGCGTTCCGGCTGTTAATGTCATGTTTGCGCCTATGTTTAATGTCATCGTGCTACCGCTGATGCTTACTGTATTGCTGCTTTTGTTCACAGCCATGTTATAAAATGTTTGTGTAGCGGCAGAGCCATTGATAGCTTGATTCCCAGTTCCATTGAAAGTAACCGAACCGGTGCTGTAAGTGAAACTGCCTCCGTTATTCGTCCAGTCTCCGCCTACATAAATGTTTGTAGCCGTTCCCTTATCCAGAGTTCCGGTAGATAAAAGCATGTTGCCATTCAAAGTCATGGAAGTAGTGCTACCTCCAACCGTAAGCGTGCTGGAACTTTTATCAACCGTTACATTATTGAAAGTCTGACTGGCTGCTGTGCCGTTAATATTTTGAGCACCGGTGCCAGAGAAAAGAGCTGTACTCGTTCCCGGCAAAAAGGTTCCTCCGTTGTTAGTCCAATTGCCTGCGGTCATGTTGATGGTCGTAGCGGTTCCGCCGTTAAAGTGGCCGGCAGTAAGCGTCATGTTTGCATCGAGAGTAAGACTGGTGGTACTTCCCGCTAATGTCAACGTATCAGAAGCCTTATTGACGGTTATGTTGTAGAAAGACTGTGTGCTGGCGCTGCCGTTAATGGCTTGAGCAGTTGTTCCGGTGAAGTGTACGGTTCCGGTACCGAACATAAATCCACCACCGTTATTCGTCCAATTTCCTTTAGAATAAATATTTGTTGCCGTGCCATTACTAAATGTTCCCGACGATAATTTCATATTTCCATTCAGAGTTAGAGAAGTGGTGCTGCCACCAACGCTAAGCGTATTGGAGCTTTTACTTACGGTAAGCCCATTAAATGTTTGGCTGGCTGCCGTGCCGTTAATAGCTTGTGCACCGCTACCGTTAAAAGTAACTGTGCTGTTATCAGGAGCAAAAGTTGCCCCGTTATTGGTCCAGTTGCCTGCGGTCATGATAACGTCGGTAAGCTCGCCCGCCGTTAAAATACCCGAGGTCAAGGTCATATTTCCGCTCAATGCTATCGTATCTACACTTCCTCCCACAGCTAATTCGCTGGCAGTTTTAGCGATGGTTAGGTTATTAAAGTTCTGACCGGTTCCTGTTCCTTGTATGGCTTGGTCACTGGTGCTGTTAAAGGTGACGGTTCCGGTTCTCGGAGAAAAGGTTCCGCCGTTGTTATACCAATCGCCTGCGGTCATGTTGATGTTGGTGGCGGTACCGGCATCAAAAGTTCCCGAATTCAAACTCATATCCCTGTTCATGCTGAGCGTCGTGGTGCTGCCACCGACGGTTACCGTATTGGAGGCTTTGTTCACCGTAAGGTTTTGAAAAGTCTGCGTAGCTGTAGTTCCTCCTAAAGTCTGTGCATCCGTTCCGGTGAAATAAACCGTCCCACCGACTGTAGATGTAAAGGTCCCGCCGTTTTTCGTCCATCCTCCCGAACCCATCACATTGATACTTTGTCCGCCATCATTCAAGGTTCCTGCGGTGAGCACAATTCCATTCACGGCTATGCTGTCTTCAAGTATAGAAGTTCCGCTGCTATTATGCGTAAACGTTCCGGCGACTGTCAATATGCTGTTGCTGGTGATTCTGGCTGAGTTGAGAACGTCCAGATTATTATCAATAAAAGAAACGGCTGAAAGGTCATAAGGTTTGGTTCCGTTTAGTTTGAGATTATAATAACGCGCTTCGCGAATCTGCGCGCTATCGGCAGTTTGATTGACCGTTACCGTTCCTCCGGTACAGGTATATATTCCTGAAAGTTCGGGATAAACTTCTTTCACACTTCTTTGTAGTTTTAATTCAGAAGTACCGGTCATAGTTAATCCCGCATCGCCATACAAGATATTGGTTCCTTCATCCAGAATCGCTGTTCCTCCCAAAATAACTTCATTATCTACAATAACATCTGCCGACAATGTTTTGGTTCCTGCATTTACGGCCTTTAGCTTGCTATAGGTCGCCAATGGAACCTTGATAGTTTGCGCACCGCTTCCGCTATACTCCACTGTATTCGGATTGATAGAAGCATCCAATATTCCGGTTGATAGAAGAGTGCCTGAAACACTGAGGAGCGCGTTTGCATTGTTCAGCCATATAGAAGTACTTCCGTTTGCGCCGGTTACATTTCCGTTCACGGTTATCGCGCCGATATTATTGACGATAGTACCGGCGGCAATGGATAAGGTAGTATTGACCGAAGGTGTTCCAATCGTAATGGTTGTTCCGGGAACAATCGTTTTGTTATTGGTAATGGGGAAAGAACCGCCCGATGCCGTCGTGTAAGTTCCGGTGCCGGATATAAATCCTCCGCTTCTATTCAAAACCATTGAAGCACCTGATCCCATGCTCATGGCACCAGAGATTTCAATATCGCCTCCGACCGTTAATGTCCCGCTTGATTGGGTATAAGCGGTTCCCACAGGTAGCGTAAACCATCCGGTTACGTTCACATTATTATTTACAATGGGCGAAGTGGCTGAAGACATCAGTAATTCTCCCACTACATTCAAGGTTCCATTATTGGTAAAGTTTCCGGTGCCATACATGATAATGTTTCCGCCGCAGTTCATCGTTTTTGAACTATTGATGACCAATCTTCCGCCGGTATCAATATCCATAAACTTTACGGAGTCGGTGGCTGTCAAGGTGACCGTTTGGTTTTGAGAAATGACCGCATAGCCCGAACCGCCCGGCAAACAATCACAACTGGCACCGGCACCGCCTTCTGCAAAAGACCAGGTTCCATCGCCGGGAGTTACATCGTTCCAATTCCCATCCTTGCGAGAGAATACGTAGTTATACATCGGTGTGGTGGACTTATCATTCGTTCCCAAAACAAAAACGTTATTCAAGTTGGAAACACTTAAGCCATTTCTATATCCGGTGGGCGAGCCTAAAGGCCCCGCAGTAGTTACGTGCGTACCGACCGAACCCATGACACCGCCGGTATAAGTCAGCAGTTTCAAGTTGGCAACATTTCCTTGCGAACCGAGGTTGCTGAACTTTACGCCCAAATTATAAGTGCCTCCCGCAAGAGTGGTAGTACTTAGCTCAGAATTGACCACCGCAATTTGTTCCATGTTGGAGCCTTCATTGTCGGTATAAACAATATCCGCTGCGCCTGCCGCGTTGTTATGCACTGCTGAAACATAGCCGCCCGTTGTCGCATTTGACGTTGAGTTGATAGATATAGGCCGGAAATATACATACGTACCGATGGGAAATAATCCATAATAATTTCCCGAAGTACTCGTAATGGCCGTTCCCGAAGGCCAGTATCTTCTAAAAGTTCCTCCATAAAATTGTCCAAAGCTCCAAACCAGTGCAGCGCCCGAACCGTTACCCAAGCTAAAAGTATATCCGTTCATATCAACACTCGCGCCGCTCATAGTTAATGAGTTGCTCACCGTCACATCACCCAACATCCGAACAACCGTTCCATAGGGGGTGACGGTCATCTTGTAAAATATTTCTCCTCCTGTTTTGAAAATATCTTGTGTTCCTCCACCGTTAAAAACTACTGAATAGGTGGCGGGAGTGAAGGTGCCATAGTTTGACCAATCGCCTTTCACATTCATATCTCCTGCAGCCGTTACTGTATTGCCTGCATCAATGGTAACGCTACCGAAAGTAAGCGTGGCGCTCGGCGTGATGGTACCGGTTCCGGTAAACGTGGTGTTGCTTCCTTCCGCGAAGGTTAGAATAGAACTATTGGTCAGCCCCTTGGCAATCTTTATCTTGCTTCCGTAGGACGTGGTAAACACCGGAACTACGGCTCCTCCAAAGTTGAGACTGGGTGCCGAAGTGCCGTTAAAGTTCATAGTTCCGCTACCGGTAATTTTCAAGGTGCCGCTTTTGGTAGCCATCACGAGCGAAGAACCAAAGTTAATGGTTCCGGTACTGACGCTTATCACTTCCGTCGCCACCACATTATTGCTCAACCAAGTTACACTGCCCGTCAAATCAAAACTACCACTCGTCACATTTACCTGACAGGTGCGGGTGGCTGTACTGCTGCTTCCGGCAAAAATCAGGTTTCCCCCCACCGTACATGTTCCGCCGTTAATATTCACGATGGCGTTTCGTTTATTCCTGGTCGGCTGGTTGATGGTCAGATTTCCAGTAACCGTCAAGGCCTTTCCGGTAGCCATATTAAAAGTCCGGTTTTTTCCGGTGCTACTAAGGGTTAGACTGGTAGCGGTGATATTGGTGCTCATGGTATAGCTCACATCCTTATTTTTCGTCCCGCCTATTTGCAAAGTGGTGAAAGTGAAAGGAGAGGAGCCGCCTATAGTGCCCAGTTCTCCGCCCATCTTTATGGTGCGGCCCACAGCAGAAAAAGTTCCTCCGCTATTGGTCAAGTCTCCGCGTATTTCCAAATCTTCATTCGTAGTAAAGGTGGCAGCCGCGCCAATGCTCAGACTTCCCTCAATCATCACATCGCCCGAACCTACGGCCATCGTGGTAGCGGCTCCGGCCATGATATTGACATGATTAAATAGCACATCCGCATTGGGTGTAAAGGTTCCGGTACCATAAAAATTGGCAGTGCCAATCGTGGTCCAGTCAACGGTGGTAGAGGTTACATTATAAGCGCCATAAAAATTCACGGTGCATCCTACATAGAAATCGAGGTTGTCCTTGCTATCTGCAAAGTCAGACCCAAAGGTGACGATGCCTGCGCCTGTAAAAGTGATATGCTGCCCCGCGTCGGCAATCGTGATTGCCGGAGTGAAGTTCAGCGTTCCGGTTCCTACTTTAAAAGTATTGGTACCGGTGATGCTCCAATGCGAAAAAGTTCCGGCCACTTTGATCGTGCCCGGTCCGGCATCCATGATATAGGTAGAGTTTTTGCTGTTTGGATTATACCTTAAATCACCCTTGATGGTCAGCGTTTTTCCGGCAGTAATAATTTTAACGGTCGTGGCACCGCTCGTGGTGTTTCCCAGATCGAAACTATTACAAGTGTAAAGGCCATCCACGGTAATCGTTAATCCGCTATTGATAATAATATCATCGGTTGAATCAGGAACCCCTACCGGACTCCATATATTACTATCGCTCCAATTACCGGTCAACGTAGCGGTTTTGGTTGCCGCACCGGCATTTTGGGGAAAGACCAGCGAGCAAAAGGCTATCATCAACAAGGCAAGAACTCTTGCGCTGTTTTTGATTCCGATGTTCTTGTTTCTGATAAAAGCGTTTTTCATAAAATAAATTCGGTTTTATTGATTGACTACTTGATGATTTCACTAAACAATTCCAAACAAATCATCTGCACACGGAGGGAAAGGCTACAATCCTATCGCAATGATTTGCTTTGATGTCGGGGGGACAAGCACATTGCTTATTGTGTTATACTCTTATACAGCCCGAAAGGTTACAACATGCCCCACATTATTTACAAGGCATTCCTTGTAAAGGCGGGTTCAGGCATTGTAATTCAGCAGATGGATGTTGTTTGAAAAAGAGGAAGAGGGACAATTTAAGACCTTAAATGCTTGCCGAAAATTTTATGGCTTTACCTTATTTTATTCTATTCCAAAGGCAAAACTAAATGGCTAAATATGTTCCAAAAGGCAGGTTTTTGGTTTAAAATATGTTGATTTAGGAGTTTTCATGGATTGGGATTTCAAAAACGAGCATGCAAAGGAGAAAAACATAGATGCAAAAACGTTTTTCATGCTTGCAAAACACTTTTGCAAGCTCGTATGGGGCATTTCATGCTCGCAAAATACTTTTTCATACATGCAAAACACTTTTGCATACTCGTAAAACACTTTTGCAAACTCGCAATGCCGATTTCATACTCGCAAAACACTTTTGCAAGCTCGTTCTTGGCTTTTGCAAGCTCGCATAGGGCTCTGGTTTAGGTAAAAATTTGAGCCAAAAACATGAATTTGGAAATTTGAAAAAAGCTTGTTACGTTTGAGCCATAGTTAATTAACCAATCTAAAACGAAAGAAAATGATACGGAAAGTAAAAGTTTTGCTCGCTTTCTTAAGATTAAGCGTAGCTGAAAAAATTTCTTACGGTGCCAATGTGATTGCAAAGCTAATTGCAAACGCGAGCGTCTTTACCTCGCCCGATGTCACCCCGGCAGATTTACAGCTGAAGAACGATGAACTTCAGGCGGCGAAGGTGGATGCAGCCGGAGGCGACAAGCAAAAGGTAGCAGTGATGCACAACGTGGAAAAGGAGTGGGAATTGCTTTTTAGAAAAGATGCCAATTATGTGAACCGGATTGCAGATGGAGATGAAGCGGTTATCCGGCTCGGCGGATTTGACCCAACCAAAGCAGAAACCACTCCTTCACATCAACTGTCAGCACCCGACGTGAAGGTTGAATCCACTTCCACCATGATTGGAATTGCTTCCGTAGAATGTGAACCCTTTGAACATGAGCATGTAGAGAACTATGTTTATGTGGTAGCTACAAATCCAGAGCCTTTATCTTTTCCTAATGGTCAAATTTCAATCGGGGGCGCTGCGGGGGTGGTGGCAGTAAAAGTGGATACGCATCGCAAAACAACTATTATCGGTTTAACTTCTAAAGAAAGATATTATATAACAGTGTTTGGAGTGAATGAAGCAGGGCCTGGCTTGGCTTCTGAGCCTTATACGGTGACCATTTCGTAAGTTTTGTGTGAATTGGGATGGTGGATGGGGTGTTTTTTTTGGATGAGTAAAATCATGTGATTGAATTAAAGGCTTAGATATTTTTGGCGCGTCGCCCCCCGACAGTAGAGCACAATTTTAGAATTCGTTGTTCGTGTCGGGGGGCACAGCAACGATTCGGCACCTCGCAGCAATGCGGGGTGTTTTTTTTGTACAGAACCAAATTCATAAATAGCACCCCATTTAATCTGCGCGCTAATATTTTGAACCACGCCACTACTTCATATCCCGATGCCTTTTTAGGCAGAATGCAACTGCTTTTAGGTGATGAGTTCCCGGCTTTCATTGAAAGCCTCGGGCAACCTTCGCCCACGTCGCTGCGGTTGAATCCTAAAAAGAGAATTTCAAAGTTTGATAGCGAGGAGAAAATTAGTTGGTGTGAAGAAGGAAGATATTTGGCTCAGCGGCCCTCCTTTACTTTCGATCCGCTCTTTCATGCCGGAACGTATTATGTGCAGGAAGCCAGTTCTATGTTTGTTGAGCAGGTGTGGAAACAGGTGAATCCAAATAAGGAGGCGGTAAAGGTCTTAGATATGTGTGCTGCACCGGGCGGAAAATCTACTCATCTCCTTTCTTTGATGGATGGGAAAGGTGTATTGGTGAGCAATGAACTTCTCCCTCACCGCAATCGTATTCTTCAACAAAACATCATCAAATGGGGATATCCTAACTGCATCATTACGCAGAATAAAGCCGAAGATTTTGCTGCTCTTGAAAATTATTTTGATCTTGTTTTAATTGATGCGCCTTGCAGTGGCGAAGGCTTGTTTCGCAAGGACAAAGAAGCCATAGATGAATGGAGCGAACGAAACGTAGCGATTTGTGCGCAAAGGCAGAAAGACATTTTGAACAGCGCATATCGCTGCCTAAAACCAGGTGGCTTCTTGATTTATTCTACCTGCACTTTTGAAGCAGAAGAGAATGATGAGAACATGAAGCGGTTAGGGGTTGGCAGTTGGGAGATAGCGGTGGAACAACCGGGGATAACGAAGACCAACTATGGTTACCAATTCTTTCCACATAAGGTGAAGGGCGAAGGGTTTTATATAAGCGTGTTCAAGAAAGAGGGTGACTGGGTTCCAAACTTTGAAGTCTCGGCACCAAGCGCTCAACTTCAAAACCCCGACTTCCTTCAATCTCCCGAAGATTTTGCGGAGATAAAAAAGAACGATTTGTTTTTCGCCATCCCTAAGACTATTCACAACGACTTCTTGTTTTTGGAGAAACAGCTTTATATCCGCAACGTCGGCATTTGTATGGGGACGATGAAGGGAAAGGATTTTCTTCCTGCTCATGATTTGGCATTGAGCATTGCTATCGGCAAGGATATTCCCTCGGTAGAACTGAATAATGAGGAAGCTATTGCTTACTTGCGGGGCGAAACGCCAAAAATAAAATCAGCCTATCGCGGTTGGTGTTTGGCCACCTTTGAAGAAAAAAATCTTGGATGGATGAAATTGATGCCCAATAGGTGGAACAATTATTATCCGAAAGAATATAGAATACTGAAACAAAAATAATCATGACATATCCTGCTCTTATTCTGCATCAAAACAAAACGCATGCCGTCAAGCGATTTCATCCTTGGGTCTTCTCGGGAGCCGTGAAGCAAAAGGAAGGAAATCCGCAACAAGGGGATGTAGTGGAGATTCTTTCGGAGCAGGGAGAATATCTCGGCACAGGTCATTTTGGAACCGGTAGCGTTTCGGCACGAATATTTTCGTTTGAGAAAGTTTCTTCTTTGCCCGAACTCTGGCAACAGAAATTTCAACGGGCTTATCAGGTGAGAATAGCCGCCCGCTTGGCTGAAAGCGAAAGGACCAATGCTTATCGGCTCATTCATGCCGAAGGAGATGGCATGCCCGGTTTGATTGTGGACTGGTATAACGGAACGGCGGTTATCCAATGCCATTCTAACGGAATGAACAGGGAGAAAGAAAACTTTGTGGCGGCTTTAAAGTCCGTTTATGGCAATAAGCTAAAAGCAGTTTATGACAAGAGCGCGGCCTCCTTGCATCATAAAGATTCTTCGGAACCCGTTAAAGGAACAGACGGATATCTGTTTGGAACGTTGGGCGAAAAAACCATTCTGGAAAACAATCTGCGCTTCTCGGTAGATTGGGAATTAGGTCAAAAGACAGGCTTCTTTATTGACCAGCGCGACAACCGCTCCCTGCTTGCCAGATATGTTTCAGGCAAAAAGGTATTGAATACTTTTTGTTATTCGGGCGGCTTTTCCGTTTATGCCATGAAAGCGGGAGCGACCTTGGTACATTCGGTGGATAGTTCTGCAAAAGCAATCGAATGGACCGATGAAAATATCGCCCTGAACGGAAGCGCCGAAGGAAAGCATGAAAGCTATTGCGCGGATGTGTTTGATTTTCTAAAAGATTCTAATGAGCAGTATGACCTGATTGTTCTCGACCCTCCGGCCTTTGCTAAGGGACAAGCAGCGCGACATTCGGCCATCAAGGCTTATACTCGTTTAAACCATGAGGCATTTAGAAAGATAAAGAAAGGAGGAATAGTTTTCACCTTTTCCTGTTCGCAAGTGGTGAACCAAGAGATGTTTGAGGGAGCGATTACTTCTGCGGCTATTGAATCGAGTAGGGATATTCGCATTATACACCGTTTGAGCCAAGCTGCCGACCATCCGGTGAGCATTTATAATCCCGAGGCGCTGTATTTAAAAGGCCTGGCATTATATGTAGAATGATCTTGCTAATTTCTATTAATAAAATCACTGAAACGCAACTTAATTAGCGAGATACGTATTCTAATATAGTTAAGATATTTTAACGGCAAAATCAACAAATCAATTTGATAGATTTAATTGGATTAAAATACTTTTGGCAGCGTATAAACAAACCATCTATGAATAATAGGCTTTATAATTTATTGATCTTCAGTTTTGTTGCATTAACGTCTTTTGCCGGTACCGGAAAAGGAACGAATATTAAACTGACTATTAAGGGCTTGGAGAACAGTCGAATCATTTTGGCTAATTATTTCGGCGACAAGCAATATGTGAAAGATACACTGGTTACCGACAAATCCGGTACGGCTTATATCAAAACCGATACGGTGGTGCCGGGCGGTGTTTACCTCGCTGTTTTCCCCGATTTAGGCAATCGTTACTTCGAATTCATTATCAACGAACCGCAGTTCTCCATTGAAACAGATACCAACGACCTGACCGGGCATATTAAAGTTATCGGTTCTGCCGAAAACAAGTATTTCTATGATGACATGAAGTATCTTGGAGTAGTGAAGCATACGTCTGACTCGTTAAGCAACTTATATAAAGCGGCAAAAGATCAAAAGGAGAAAGATAAATATCGCGAAGAGCTATCCATCCTTGATAAACAAGTGAAGGCCAAGCGGACAGCGGTGATGGAAAACACTCCTGACCTGTATTATGCCAAGCTGCTCAGAGCGATGAAAGATGTGGAAGTGCCGGAAGCCCCTCGCGACGCTAATGGAAAGATTATTGATTCCGCTTTTCAATGGAGGTTTTTCAAGAACCACTATTGGGACAATATTGATTTGAAGGATGAACGCATGTTGCGCAATCCGGTCTTTCATAACAAATTGAAAACCTTTATGACCCAAACGGTCGTGCAGATTCCTGATTCTATCAATGTTGCCGGCGATGAATTATTGGCGAAAACAGATGGCAAAAATGAAGTGTACCGTTATATTCTGACGTACATCTTTAACGAAATGGCAAACTCCAAGGTGATGGGTTTTGACAATTCGTATGTCTATTTCGGTAAGAACTATTTCTGCACCGGTTTGGCTCCGTGGATTGACACGACCAAAATGTTTAAAATTTGCGACCGGGTGAAAAGACTGGAACCGGTATTGGTTGGCAAAAAGGCTCAGCGATTAATTCTGCCAACAGATTCTACGGAAACTCAGTGGAAGTCGCTTTATGATGTCAAACATAAATATACCGTTCTCGCCTTCTGGGATCCGGACTGCGGGCATTGCAAAAAGGAAATTCCTGTTTTAGCAGAAGCCTACCATGATTTGAAGAAGAAAGGCGTGGATGTTGAAGTATTCTCCCCTTCTATTATGACCATCGAACATTATAAAGACTGGATAGAGTTCATTAAGAACAATAATTTGGATTGGATCAATGTTCAGGATTCTAAATTGCACAACAACTTCCGCTTTGAATGGGATATTCAAAGCACGCCGCAGATTTATATTTTGGATAAGGACAAGGTGATCAAGGCGCGCCGCATTGGTGCTGATCAGGTGGAGGATTATATCCTGCATTTAGAAAATCCTAGTTATCGGGGAAAACTCACCAACAAGGTGAATGACGAGGATAAGCACGAAGAGGCAGAATAATCGAGCTTCAGACAAATCATCTGTCTGAATTTTGAGCATTTAAAGCCTTATCCACAAGGAGTGTTTTATAACTGGGTTTACTGGAGGTATGTTTCGGTCTATTTTTGTTTTATAAAATAGAATGAAATGTTGAGTATAAATCGTGCAGAGCCGTACAGAGTGTTTTTAGTGGAAGATAATCCCGCTGAAGTTCGTTTGATTCAGGAGGCCGTGAAAGAGGCTGAATTGGCAAAGATGCTTGTATTTGATTACGCTTATGATGGCGAAGAGGCGATGGAAAAGCTGGATGAAATGAAGTATAATCATCTTCATTTTGACTTAGTCCTATTGGATCTCAATCTCCCAAAGCTTTCGGGAAAAGATGTACTTGAGAAGATAAAATCTGATTCAGAATTAGAGACCACGCCAGTTATCGTGGTGACCAATTCTGATTATAAAAAGGATATGATTGACTGCTACCGCCTGGGGGCAGATGGCTATTTGCAGAAACCGGCAGATTTCAAAAAGCTGGTTGACTTCTTTGTATCGGTCAAAAAATCTATCGAAATCAGAAATAAGTTATCCATCTACTTTATCGAACACGCCTATTATGACCATCTCGATATTGCGGTTTAAGCAATTGGCAGATTCGGCAATAAAAATATCTTCATAAGAATAGAGCCGCTATCGGCTCATATCTATTGGTCATACGCATAAAATTCGCAAGGACCTCTTAGAGGCTGTTTGGATTTCTGTATAAAAAAAGTGTATCGCACGGAGTCACGGAGCATCACGGAGAAAATACCTCTGTGTTCTCCGTGCCTCCGTGCGACATATCAGATTCATAACAAATTCGGCTGTTCAAATCCAAACAGCCTCTAACTTAATCTGATCTTTTGTTTTACGCATAAAGGTGCCCCTGTTATGAGCAGCAAGGCGCTTTTTTTGTTTTTGCTCACTATCTGATCGCTTATCGTTTTTATACGTCCTGCCACGGTTAGGCGGACTATGCGTTTCATGGTTTATATCAAGACGCAGATGGAAGAGGAGTTTAGTGAAATTGTATGTTAGGAAATGTTTTCGTTACCTTTGTAATCTGAACGACCGAAGGAGAGGCGCGATACGTTTTCTTTTTTCTTTTATCTTCACACTCTCAAAGTCTTTAATAAAAAAAATGAACTTATGATTTCAAAGTTGTACTTGAAAAAGATGAATTCCCTCCGATTTTTGAAACTTACAGGGATATTTCTAACGACCTTTTTTGCCATAGGGTTGAATGCGCAAACTGTTTTCTGGAGCGATAATTTTGATGCGCCTGCGGGTGGAGTCAATAATAACAATGCTGCCGCAGGTTGGGCACTTAATGTCAATGCTTCTGGCGGAAACCAATGGTATATTAATGGTGGCAGCACCTGCGGAGGTGGCAGTCGCCTGCATATTTCTTGTGGTGGTGGTCTTTGTGGTATTTTGGGTGGGCCGGGTGCTTCCATTTATAATGCGGGGACCGCAGCAACAGATAAATATTCTTCTTCTCCCGATATTTCAACAGTGGGACGGACGAGTATTACGCTTAAGTTTTCGTGGAAATGTAATGGGCAAGCAAATAATGACTACGGATTGCTGCGTTTGAGCAATGATGGAGGTGCTAACTGGACGGACTTGGCTACGAAGTATCAAAGTGCCAGTTCTTGCCAGAACGCTACAATTACTATCCCGGCTCAATATGAGAATATTTCTAATTTCCGGATAGCCTTCAGGTGGATTAATAACGGGGATAATGCTGGTTCGGATCCACCGTTCGATATAGACAATATTGAATTGAGTGTGCCCTCTGTTTCATGTCCGGTAGTTATTAACAATCAGTCATTTACACAACCAACTTGTCATAATTCAAACAATGGCACGGTTACTATTACTGCTTCTGGAGGCTCTACCTTAACCTATACTATTAATTCGGGTTCTCCGATTGTTAACTCAACAGGCTTGTTCAGTGGGCTGCCGGCAGGTACTTACTTGGTTTCGGTTTCTGATGGAACTTGTTCAACCACCGGTACAAATATTGTTTTAACCAATCCTCTGGCTATCACCGCCCCTACGGCATCTTCAAATAGTCCTTTGTGTCAAGGAGATACTATGAAACTTCTGGCCAGTGTTGTTTTAGGCGCTACCTATGCTTGGACAGGGCCAAACGGAAATAATTTCAACATAAAAGACCCTACTAAATTGAATGTGGCCCCGGCTGATGCCGGTAGTTATTCGGTAATTGCAACTATAGGAACTTGCAGTAGCAACAGTGCCTCAACAAATGTAGCGGTTACGACCATTCCGGCCACACCGACGGCTTCTTCTAACAGCCCGCTTTGCGAAGGGGCTACGTTGAACCTTTCGTCCACCACTATCTCCGGTTCTACTTATGACTGGACCGGGCCAAATAATTATACCAACCAGCAAAATCCGAGTAAGACAAATATTGCACTTGCTGATTCGGGAATTTATAGTGTGGTAGCGGTGTTCAACAACTGCAAAAGTTCACCAGCTACGACGACGGTTGTTGTCAATCCAACACCTGCATCACCTATTGCATCTTCAAACAGTCCGCTGTGCGAAGGAGCTACTTTGAATCTTACGGCGAGTACAGTTTCGGGTGCCATCTATAATTGGACCGGCCCGAATAATTTTAATAACCAGCAAAATCCAAGTGTATTAGGTACTGACGTTGCAGATGCAGGAACCTATTCGGTGGTGGCTATGATTGGTACTTGCAGCAGTTTGGCAGATACAACAGATGTTATAATAGCCCCGCCACCAAGTACACCTATTGCTTCCTCCAACAGTCCGGTATGCGAAGGGGACAGTTTACACCTGATGGCGGCAAATATAGTGGGCGCAACGTTCGATTGGACGGGTCCAAACACATTTACTAATGAGCAGAATCCAAATGTGGCGAATGTTAGCTCTGCTGATGATGGCTTATATACGGTTATTGCTACTATTGGTTCTTGTTCCAGCACTCCGGCCACTATCACTGTGGTGATTGAACCTTCACCGGTATTGGTAAGTCCTTCATCTAACAGCCCTCTTTGTTCGGGTGCAACTCTAACTTTGGATGCAGATAATCTATCTGGAGCCAGTTATTCTTGGACGGGTCCGAATGGATTCAGCGTTAATCTTCAAAGCACCACCCGACCCAATATAACGGTTCCTGATAGCGGTGATTATGAATTGACGGTCAGTGTGGGTAATTGCAGTTCGACGGAGATCGTTCATGTAGTGGTGGATGAAACTCCAATTGCTCCCGTACTTACAGCATCTAGCACCACCATTTGTGCCAGTGATTCAGTGGAGGTTTGTGCACCAAGCGGCTTTGCATCCTATCTCTGGAATCAAAACGGAGAAACCACTGAATGTGGAGCTGCAAAATTTGCAGGAGGTTTATGGGTAGATGTAACGGCTACAAATGGATGTTCTGTTCGGTCAAACACTTTGAGTATTTCGGTATTGCCAGTTCCAACTGTTTCTATTGTAAAACAAGGAGATACGCTTTCGACATTTGGAGCGGTAAGTTACCAATGGTTTAAAGATGGAGGAGCAATAAACGGAGCCACTTCGGCGGTATATATCGCTAACGGTTCGGGAACCTATTCTGTACAGATTACAGATGTAAATGGATGTAAGGCTACTTCTTCTGGTTTGGTGATAACGGGCATTCTGGAATTCTCGACATTGCAAGGGATAGAAGTATTTCCCAATCCATCATCGCGCAAGTTTAATATCCGGTATTCAGGTGAAGGCAGTAAATCGGTGGAGGTTTCCTTGTTTAATGTCATCGGGGAACAAGTATATCATAGGGCGGCTCTTTTCCAGAATGGGGTTGCGGTGCCTATCGATGTTTCAAATTGCTCGAAGGGAATTTACTTCCTACAGGTTCAGACATCTTCCGAGAAAGCGATTCAGAAGTTAGTGATTGAATAAATAAATCAGGCCGAAAGGATTTAAAGTAAAGAGCGCCCATCAAGGCGCTCTTTTTTTGCCTGTTATTTTTTTTACCTTCACGACCTTATACCTGTTTTTATAAAAACCAAATTATTAACTATGGCATATCGTTACTTTCTATCTTCCAAAGTCTGTTCATTCTTTATCGGTTCCCTCTTCTTGCTTTTTTCCATTAATGCTAAGGGCGCATGTGATTATGGAACCGGAAGTGTAGGGGCAAATCCTACGGCTCCTTTAATTAGTTACAGTGGCAATGATGGAACTATTTCTGCCAATGGAACCATTCCGGCAGGCATATATAATTTCGTGAACTTTACCATCAATGCGGGCGTAACAATTACAATAAGCGGTGGAACCGGACCGCTGATTATTCGCTGCACAGGCACCGCCACCATCAACGGGATCATTCGTTTTGAAGGAGGAAATGGAAGTGCAGCTCCAGGTGGTGCAACTGGAGGAATAGGCGGAGCAGGCGCTAATGGCTGGGGTGGAGACGGAGGCGCAGGGGGAAAGGCTAGCGGAACTCCCAATGGTAATTCTGGAACAAGTTTTGGCACATCCAACGGAGGAGGGGCTGGAGGAATAGGAGCACCTAATTCGAACCCCTTTGCAGGCGGCGGAGGCGGTGGAGGAGGATATCAAACTGTCGGATCAAATGGCACAGCAAGTGATGGTGGAGCCGGGGGAGCCGGTGGTTCTTTGTATGGAGATGCACTCCTAACCACGACTATGACTCAGAGCAGCATCACCACTAATCTTCTTGGGGGCTCTGGTGGTGGCGGTGGAGGTGGAAGGGGAAGTATTACAAAACAAGGTGGCGGTGGAGCCGGTGGCGGCGGCGGCGCTATTCAAGTTACGGGCAATACCGTTGTTTTTGGAGCAGGAGGTCTTCTATCAGTTCAAGGTGGGAATGGAGCACAGGGGTATAATCTCAGTGGCGGTTACGGCGGAAGTGGTGGAGGTGGAAGCGGTGGAACTATTAGCATACAGTATTTGACACTAACAGGTTTTGTACTCGGCACAAACTCAAACATTGCCGGAGGAACAGGACCTGCCGGAAATGGATCTCGTGGTGGAAAAGGCGGCAACGGCGCTGATGGAAGAATATATACAGAAAGTTGTGGGGCGGCATGTCCGGTAACGATTAGCAATCAATCATCTACCCAACCAAGTTGTCATGGTACCAACGATGGAACAATTACTATAACTGCTACCGGAGGGGCTTCTCTTTCTTATACTATCAATTCTGGTACACCGATTAACAATTCAACGGGAGTCTTTACAGGACTAAATCCGGGTACTTATACCATTGCTGTGAGCGATGGAAATTGCACTGCCAATGGAACTAACATAGTTATTGCCGACCCTGCGGTTGTTGTGACCCCTGTCGTTTCATCAAATGGCCCGCTCTGTACGGGTGATACTTTGAATTTATTTGCCAATTCAACCAATGGCACAAGTTATGAGTGGACAGGACCCAATAACTTCAGTAATCAACAAAATCCAACCAAAGACAATGTCACTACCAGCGACTCGGGAACATATACAGTCATCGCATCTATTGGTTCTTGCGAAAGTTCTCCAGCGATGGTTTCTATTAGTATTGAACAAGGGCCTTCTTTGAATAATGTTTCTTCCAATAGTCCTCTTTGTACTGGTGCAACCTTAGAATTGAATGCAGACAGCTCAACCGGTGCTAGTTATGCCTGGATTGGACCTAACGGATTCAGCGTTAATCTTCAAAGCACCACCCGACCCAATATAACGGTTCCTGATAGCGGTGATTATCAATTGACAGTTAGTGTGGGTAATTGCAGTGCTACAGAGATCGTTCATGTAGTGGTGGATGAAACTCCAATTGCTCCCGTACTTACAGCATCTAGCACCACCATTTGTGCCAGCGATTCGGTGGAGGTTTGTGCACCAAGCGGCTTTGCGTCCTATCTCTGGAATCAAAACGGAGAAACCACTGAATGTGGAGCGGCAAAGTTTGCAGGAGGTTTGTGGGTAGATGTTACGGCTACAAATGGATGTTCTGTTCGGTCAAACACTTTGAGTATTTCAGTATTGCCGGTTCCAACTGTTTCCATTGTAAAACAAGGAGATACGCTTTCAACATTTGGAGCGGTGAGTTATCAATGGTTTAAAGATGGAGGAGCAATAAGCGGAGCCACTTCAGCCGTCTATATCGCCCAAGGACCGGGAACCTATTCCGTACAGATTACAGATGTGAATGGATGTAAGGCTACTTCTTCTGGTTTGGTGATAACGGGCATCCGCGAATTCTTGACATTGCAAAGGATAGAAGTATTTCCCAATCCATTATCGGGTAAGTTTAATATCCGGTATTCGGGTGAAGGCAGTAAATCGGTAGATATATCATTGTTTAATGTCATCGGGGAACAAGTATATCATAGGACGGCTCTTTTCCAGAATGGGGTTGCGGTTCCTATTGATGTTTCAAATTGCTCGAAGGGAATTTATTTCCTACAGGTTCAGACATCTTCCGAGAGAGTAATTCAAAAGTTAGTGATTGAATAGGTAATAAGTGAGAAACTATTTTGTTATAAAAGAAAGCGCCTAAGGGCGCTTTCTTTATTTTAGAAGCATGAAACTTGAATTAAACCTTTCAGTTTTTTTTCAGTCTTCCTATTTATTAATGCTTTTCTAAAACCGGGTTTATATGAAACAGATTATCCGCTCCGAATTCCTCAGTAGGGTGTCAGGGGCTACACTTGACGAAGATGTAAAGAGTAAAAACATTGTTCCCAATGAGTTTTATAATAAGGACACTCCGCACTTTGGCAGCCGCGCTACATCCGGATTGAATCCTTATTCCGGAACATTTGGTAAAGCAGAATTATCCCATCTGCTTCGGCGAACTTTATTTGGAGTAGCAAAAGCAGACATGGATCATTTCAATGGGATGGCTCTTTCGCAAGTGCTGACGGCAATACTGACTGCTTCTGCCACACCACAACCGCCTTTGAATGCGTACAACGATGCTAATTTTACAGATGCTGATATTCCCTTCGGACAAACATGGGTAAATGCTTCTAACAACGCCAACTCTGTCAATGCGAACGGAAGAAGAAGAAACAGCTTAAAACAATGGTGGGCGGGTTTGATTTTGAATCAGGATCGCAACATCACAGAGAAGATGAATCTTTTTTGGCATAATCATTTTGCTACAGAAACAGTGGTAATTAGTGATTCGCGGTTTGCCTATAAACATCATGCGCTTCTTAGGGCCAATGCCCTCGGCAACTTTAAAACCCTCACAAAACTTGTCACTACGGACCCTGGTATGTTAGCGTATCTCAATGGTGATACCAATACAAAAAACAGTCCAAACGAGAATTATGGACGGGAGTTACAAGAGTTGTTTACCATAGGGAAAGGTCCCGATTCGCACTATACCGAAGATGATGTAAAGGCAGCAGCTAAAGCGCTAACCGGTTGGAAGATTGACCGAAACACTGTGACATCTTATTTTGATTCTACTAAACACGATACCACAGACAAGCAATTTTCTTCGTTTTATAATAATACTGTAATTGTTGGCCAGGCAGGGACCAACGGTGCCAATGAATCAGATCAATTGATTGATATGTTGTTTCTGAGTACAGAGACGGCCAAGTTCATCAGCCGTAAGTTGTACCGTTTCTTTGTTTATTATGTTATTGACCAGCAGGTCGAAAGCGACATCATTACTCCGATGGCAGATATTATTCGCACCAATAATTATGATATTCTTCCGGCTTTGAGGGCTTTGCTCGAAAGCGAGCATTTTTTCGATCCTCTTAATATTGGTTGCCATATCAAGAATCCGGTAGATCACTTGGCCGGAATAGCACGTCAATATAATATTGCCTTTCCTGATTCGAGTAATCTGGGTAATCAATACAAGGGGTGGGGTATTTTGGCCACTTCTCTTAATATATTGACAATGGATTTGGGCGATCCTCCCAATGTTGCCGGCTGGCCTGCGTATTATCAAGAGCCGGCTTTTCATGAATTGTGGATTAATAGCAACACATTGCCGTATAGAAACCAGGTGAGCGATTTGTTAGGATCATTAACTGGTTTCAAATCGGGTCAGGTGATATTGAAAATTGATTTCATCGCCTTTGCAGATCAAACGTCTGACCCCAGTAACCCGAATACATTAATCGCAGATAGTGCAGGATTGCTAAGCCCAAGCGACTTAGGAACTACTCAATCCGACTTTCTAAAGAGTATTCTATTATCTAATCAAACCGCCGATCATTATTGGACGGATGCTTGGAATCTTTATAAAGCCGATACGAGTAATCAGACGAACAAGACGATTGTGGAAACTCGCCTGCGCTCCATGTACACCTACTTGATGAACCTGGCAGAGTATCAACTTATTTAATTCATTGAACGAAAAAAGAAAGATATGAAACGGAGAACCTTCCTCAAACGATCGCTGCCCATTGCCACAGTACCTTTTCTCGTCAACGGCTTTTCAATTAAGGCTTTTGGAAAGGGTAGTATTTTTGAACAATTGTTAGGTGCTGCCACTGCCAACGACAGGGTACTCGTTATTATTCAACTCACCGGAGGAAACGACGGACTGAATACTGTAATTCCTTTAGATAAATATTCCGAACTTTCTACCGCACGAAGCAATATTATGATTCCCTCCAATTTAGTGTTAGGATTAAACGGAAGTTCAGTCACTGGTTTACATCCTTCTATGACCGGTATGAGGAATTTGTTCAACAATCAACAACTGGCGGTGGTGCAGGGGGTAAGTTATCCCAATCCCAATTTCTCTCACTTTCGTGCTACCGATATTTGGCTCACCGCTTCTGACTCGGCCCAGGACTTAATGACCGGGTGGACAGGTCGCTTTTTAGGAGAAGAATACCCCGGCTACCCAACTGGTTATCCTAATACGCAGTATCCAGACCCCTTAGCTTTGCAAATTGGTTCGGTGGTTTCTACAGCTTTCCAGGGGCCTTCGGTGAATATGGGAATTGCCATCGCCGACCCAAATAATTTCTATCAGTTGGTAAATGGTACTCATGACCCCGCACCCAACACCCCTGCAGGCCATGAATTAACCTTCATTCGCGAAACGTCGGTTCAAACCAATCTATACGCTACTTCCATAAAGGCGGCGGCTGGCAATCAAAATAATCTCTCTACTTTATATCCTGCCGCACGAAGTAATTCGCTTGCAGACCAACTGAAGATTGTAGCACAACTTATCGGTGGTGGGTTACAGACAAAAGTCTATATGGTTAATCTGGGCAGCTTCGACACCCATAGTGCACAGGTGGATGTAACGGGCGGTAATCAAACTGGTTCACATGCCAACCTGTTAGCAAAAGTGTCGGAGGCGATTACCGCATTTCAGGATGATATTACTTTGATGGGGCAGCAAGACCGTGTTATCGGCATGACCTTCTCTGAATTTGGAAGAAGAATCAAATCAAATGGAGCCGCGGGTACTGACCACGGTTCGTCCGCACCAATGTTTCTGTTTGGAAGTAAGGTAAAAGGTGGGTTGCTTGGTTCCAATCCAGATATTCCTAATAATGCAGGCGTGAATGATAATCTTGAAATGCAACATGATTTTCGTTCCGTCTATACATCAATACTTAAAAACTGGTTCTGTGTGCCTGATGATGCATTGAATAATACTATGCTTCAGACATTTAATACACTCGATCTCCTAACCGTTAGCTGTTCGGAAACCGGCATTCGTTCTCCGGCAGAGGAAAGTTCTTCCTTGCGCAACTACCCCAATCCTGCCAATTCATCTACCATCATAGAGTTTCATACCAATGGAGGAAATATATTGATTACCCTCTTTGACGAAACTGGCCGCGAGATACAAACTGTAACCAATGGAAACTATCCTTCTGGAACCCATCAGGTAGAGCTTGATACCCGTCATCTTCAAAAAGGCATATACCTATATACTCTTCGTCAGGGCGAACAAAGGGTCACTAGGAGAATGTTAGTAATGTGAGCTTTGGTGAATTGAGCGTTCGTTTTTCCCTTTATCATTATTTTTTTGAGAAATTGATCGCATAGTTGGATAAAGAGCACTCTCATCGCAACTTAATTGTTGAAAAATGGGAGCAAAACGCCTTAAAATAAACTGATACGAGATTGATATCAGTACGTTCTGAGGTGTAGTGACCTACTCCCTAAAGATTGGATAGCCAAAAAGTAGAAATTTCCGACTAATTGCTTAAATACTTAATAGTTGCAAAAAATATATAATTACTATGTCAGGGAATTGTACAGAATTGCCTGATTAAAAAAGACTTCGACTAAATCCCTGAACCACTTTACCAGTATGTACCGCGGGCGGGAATCGAACCCGCACTCGCTTTTAGGCGAACAGGATTTTAAGTCCTGCGTGTCTACCAGTTCCACCACCACGGTATCACAAACAAATAAGGGCGATAAATCGCCCTTAAATTTGAAGAGCGGGAGACGAGGCTCGAACTCGCTACCTCCACCTTGGCAAGGTGGCGCTCTACCAACTGAGCTACTCCCGCATATTCTAACTTTCTTAAGAACGTTTCCGATGAGCGGAGCGCAAATATATAAAGCTCCTGAAATTCCACAAGGATTATCCGTTATATAGCAACTTCTTTAATTCATGAAGTTTCATCAGTGCTTCTACTGGTGTCAAAGTGGTCACTTCTATATGTTCTAATTCTTCTGCTAGTTGTTTCATTTTTGAATCATTGACATCAAAGAAACTAAGTTGATAATTCAGTGGAGAGATTTTTTTCACAGCCTGTTTTAAATCACCCTGTTTTTGCCGCTGACCTTCCAATTCGTGAAGCATTTCATTGGCACGGTCGAGTATTGCCTTTGGCATACCGGCCATCTTCGCTACATGAATGCCAAAGCTATGCTCTGTGCCTCCCTCTACCAGCTTGCGTAAGAAGATAACCGTGTTAGTAGTTTCTTTAACGGATACATGAAAGTTTTTAATGCGTGGGTATCTTTCGGCTAATTCATTCAACTCATGGTAATGTGTGGCAAAAAGTGTGCGAGGGTTTACTCCGGAATGATGATGTAAATACTCTGCCAGACTCCAAGCGATTGAAATTCCATCATAAGTTGAAGTTCCTCGCCCGATTTCGTCAAGTAGAATAAGGCTTCTGGGCGATAAATTGTTCATAATGCTGGCAGTCTCATTCATTTCCACCATAAATGTTGATTCCCCGGCGCTTAAATTATCGCTGGCACCTACACGAGTAAATATTTTATCAACCCATCCTATTTTTGCAGATGCGGCAGACACATAACTTCCCATCTGCGCCATTAGAACAATGAGTGCTGTTTGACGAAGCAAGGCAGATTTGCCGCTCATATTCGGGCCAGTGATGACCAAAATTTGCTGTAATTCACTATCCAGCAATAAGTCATTTGGGACGTATAAATCGCCAGTGGCTAGTTCCTGTTCAACTACCGGATGCCTTCCTTCTTTTATTTCTATCGCAAATGAATCATTGATTTCCGGCCGGGTGTAATTATTTCGTGCAGCGGTTTCAGCAAAGGAGAGCAAACAATCAACGTTGGCTAAAAAATTTGCGTTCAATTGAATGGCCACAACATAGTCTTTGGCAAAGCGAATGAGTTCCTGGAAGAGTTTTTCTTCTATCACTAGAATCTTATCTTCAGCACCTAAAACCTTCTCCTCATATTCTTTCAATTCCTCAGTGATATACCTTTCGGCATTCGAAAGAGTCTGCTTTCGAATCCAATCTGTCGGTACTTTATTTTTGTGTGTATTTGTCACCTCCAGATAATAACCGAATACATTGTTGAACCCAATCTTCAAGGAACTAATTCCGGTCCGAACCACTTCCTTTTGCTGTATTCCGGCGATATAATCCTTCCCTGAGTTTTTAATTGTGCGTAACCGGTCCAATTCTTCATCCACTCTACAGTTAATGTAATTTCCTTTGGCAATAACTGGTCCGGCTTCCTCAGTAAGCACTTTTTCAATTTTGGATGCTAAATCAGCCACCGGATTTAATTGTTCACCTATCCTATTCAGATTTTGGTTACCGGAACCAGTCAGTAGTTTCCGAATAGGTACAATGGCTTGAAGAGCTCTTCTCATTTGAACCATCTCTCTAGGGTTCACCTTCTCTAAGGACACTTTAGATATCAATCTTTCTAAATCGCCAATGCTGCGGATCAATTTCCTAAGTTCTTCCGCCTGAGAATTATTCCGAATGAGCCATTCCACTGAATCTAGGCGTTCATTTATCTGTTGCTTATCCAACAAGGGCATGACCAGCCAACGTTTCATCATTCGGGCACCCATAGGAGAGGAGGTTTGGTCCAAAACATCCAATAGCGTTTTGCCTCCGGGATGAGGCGAATAGATCAATTCAAGATTTCTAATCGTGAAGCGATCCAACCAAACAGAGTGCTTGTCGGTTAGCTTCGTTAGTTTGGTGATGTGGGACAAATTGTGATGTTCAGTATCCTTCAGGTACTGAATAGCAGCCCCTGCTGCAACGACCGAGAATCGTTCATCTTCTATTCCAAAACCTTTTAAAGAATTGGTATCAAACAGTTTTAATAAAATGTCGAGTGAATTATCATAGCTATATATCCAATCATCAAGGCGATAGGCGTAATACTTGGTGCCAAAGTGCTGCAAGAACTCTTTTTGTCTTGATTTTGGATAGACTATTTCTGAAGGAGAAAGGCTTTGAATCATCTTATCTACATAAGCTAAATTTCCTTCGGCGAGTAAAAATTCACCTGTAGATATATCTATAAACGCAACGCCAAATTGGTCACGACCTGACTGTCCACTTTCAAAAAATACAGATGCCAGAAAATTATTAGAATGTGTCTGTAGAATATTGTCGGTCAGCGCTACTCCGGGAGTAACCATTTCTGTCACACCGCGTTTTACAATACCTTTTGCAAGTTTCGGGTCTTCTATTTGGTCACAGACTGCCACGCGTAATCCGGCACGTACCAATTTAGGGAGATAAGTATCTAAAGCATGATGAGGGAAGCCTGCTAACTCCACCTCACTGGCCTTCCCGTTGCTTCGTTTTGTAAGCGTAATTCCAAGTACACTCGCCGCTCGTTTGGCATCTTCTCCAAAGGTTTCGTAGAAGTCTCCCACCCGGAATAACAATATGGCATCAGGATACTTCGCCTTGAAGCTATTGTATTGCTTCATTAACGGAGTTTCTGTTTCGCCTGTCATACTTTTTATCATACTGGTTCGGAAGTCAATTAGTGGGTATTAGATAATGAATTAAAGGACGAATTACGTCTTACCAAATGATACTTGCAAATTGTTTTCTTAACACCAATGGATTTTAGAGAATTAATATCTGTTGACGTTATGAATTTGTTAAGGATACTGTTTTCAATCTCCATAAATCTTTTCTTTGCCTCGGACTGTACTCGGAATTTCTACTTTTAATGCGATTAAAAATTTTAGATGAGCGGACGATTATATAAGCCACAGGATTATCCATTGCCTTACGTCGTCAGTGATATTAAGCAATGGCCAATCTACCGGCTGACTCATGATAGGGAAGCATTTTTGGCCGATGTAAAGGCCATAGTCTTACAAAGGGTAAAAGCAAAATTCCCTTCTAGCCGAGCACTTCATGAAGAATTGGCACGAGTGCTTTATCAGGAACGTATCCGTCTGACTGAAAAACCATGGAAAGCCGACCCACCTGACGAACGCATGTTTTGGAACAGCATCAAGAGCAAGTTGGTGCGATTAGATCAGTTGAATAGTGAATCAATAATTACCGAGGAAACTATTTTAAATGAAATTATAGACCGGTATTTGAATGAAATTGTAGGAAATTTTGACTCTCGTGCTTTTGGTTTTGCCCGGGTGTTTCTTCCTCAGTTTTGGGGTCGAATTTTTTCTGCTGCACCAGGACCTTGGTTAAAGGCCTTTTCTAGGAATGCTAAAACGATTCATGAGAAAATTCCGATTACTGGCGATGTAGAAAAAATTCGTCATTTGGCTACTAAAGGAACGTTGGTCGTTGTTCCGACGCACTTTAGTAACATGGATTCTATTATGGTGGGCTGGATTTTAAGTGAATTGGGTTTGCCTGCATTCACTTACGGTGCCGGGTTGAATTTGTTTAGTATCGGCCTACTTTCCTTTTTTATGAACCGCTTAGGCGCTTATAAATTGGATCGCAGGAAGAAAAATTCTGTTTATCTGGAAACCCTAAAAAATTATTCCAGTGTGGCTATCCGGCGTGGAGCGCACAGTATTTTTTTCCCCGGTGGAACTCGCTCGCGTTCTGGATCGTTGGAAAAGAAGTTAAAGTTGGGACTTCTCGGAACAGCGGTGGAAGCGCAAAAAAATCATTATCGGGATTTTCCCGATGAAACGGCACCGAAGATTTTTGTGGTGCCGGTAATAATTAATTATCATTTCGTGCTGGAAGCACAGGCTTTGATTAGTGATTATTTGAAAGAAACTGGGAAGGAACGTTTCTATCGAGAGAATGATGAATATTCCACTTCATTTAAGTTGATTCGATTTATCTTTAAGTTTCTAAATGCATCTTCTTCTCTGTCGGTTTCCTTTGGTGAAGTGATGGATGTAGTGGGAAATAAAGTGGATGATGAAGGAAACAGCTATAATCATCTAGGTAATAAAATAAACGTTCGAAATTATTTCATGACCAACGGGGAGATGAAAGATGATCAGCAGCGCGAAGAGGAATACACTAAAATTCTGGGGGAAAGAATCGTAGATAATTATTATCGTTACAACGTGGTGCTGACTTCGCATCTAGTATGCTTTGCCACTTTTGAGTTATTAAAGAAGCAATTCAAAGATGCTGATTTGTTTAGCCTATTACGAACTCCGGAAGAAGATATTTCGCTACCTTATGAACAGTTGGCAAATTGTATCAATCAGTTGAAAGATCGCCTCAAAGAAATGTATGACCGGGGGAAAATACTTATTTCACCAGAGTTGCGATGGAACGTAGATAAAATTATTGAGCATGGAATGAAAAATATCAATCTCTACCATGCGGTTTCACCTATCACAAAAAGAACCGACGGAAATATAAGTTCAGAAGATCTGAAGCTACTTTATTATTATCACAATCGGTTAGATGGTTATGGGCTGGAGAAGTTTGTTTGATTTAGACAGGTTTGAGATGTTATGTATTTAGATAGAATAGTTGGGGTTGTAGGTGCTGGTAGCTTTGGTTCGGCCATTGCGAATCTTTTGGGAGAGAATCAAAGAGTATTGTTGTATGAACGCAACCCTGAATCTGCCCAGCGGATTAAATCAGAAAGGAAAATCAAGGGTACTCCTCTGCATAAGAATGTAGCCATCGCTGATTCGCTCCAGCAAGTGGCAGAGAATTGTTTTCTGTTATTTCCGGTTGTACCATCGGCATTCTTTAAAGATATGATTATTGATTTCTCTCCGTATTTGCGCGCAGACCATATCATGATACATGCAACGAAAGGGTTACACTGTGAGTTTGATATTGAAAAAGCAAATGCAAAATCTATTCGCTTGAAAGACATACAATCCATGAGCGACCTCATTTTACAGGAGACAGGGATTGTGCGAGTGGGATGTATGGCTGGGCCTAATCTGGCTGGAGAAATCATGGAAGGGCAGCCGGCTGCGACGGTGATTGCCAGTCGTTTTAACGAAGTCATTTATGAAGGGACTTTGGCCTTGAAGAGTAACCGGTTTCAGGTTTATGGAAATCGAGACATACTCGGAATAGAACTTTCTGGAGTTTTAAAGAATTATGTGGCCATTGCTTCCGGTGCTTTGCACGGATTAGGTTATGGTGAAAATGCCCGCGCTTTGTTGATTACGCGTGGCATGGCAGAAATGATTTATATCGGCAAGGCTTTAGGGGCTGACAAAAAGGCATTTCTCGGTATTGCAGGAATCGGCGATTTGATAGCAACTTGCACCTCTCCTAAATCCCGGAACTTTTCAGTAGGCTATCGAATAGCGAAGGGAGAGAAGTTGGAAGATATTCTTCGCGATTTAGGTGAGGTGGCAGAAGGAGTACGTACTTTAAAAATCGGCAAACTCATTGTAGATCATTTAGGCGCATCCGCACCATTGCTTCAAATCCTCAACAAAATCCTTTTTGAAGGTCTCGAATTGGAACGGGCACTTCACTTCCTGATGCGATATCCGGTTACCATTGATGCAGAATATTTAGACCTTTAAACTATCTCCAAGATTATAAAGAGGCCAAATGCCCAGTCTCAAAGTGTGTTACGATTTCAAAACGACCGTTTTGAAGTTGATTTACCTTATAGAGACATAGGTTTGCGTGATTAAACTGCTCCATTTCTGAAAGTGGACGACCAGTAAGCGTACACATGAAGGCGCGGATGAAACGGCCATGGGTGGCAATCAATATTTTTTTGTGTGAGGTGGTTAATAAATATTCAAGAAATCTTTGTTGACGTTGTTGCAATTCATACGGGCTTTCTCCGGTGGATGAAGGTTTGGCGTTCAAATCGCCGGCACGCCAGCGCGCAATAAGTTGTTTGAATCTCTCGTCCGATTCAAGGGTAGTGATTTTCCCCTCTAAGTCTCCCCAACTGATTTCATCTAAGTCGGACTTAATGAAATGCGGTATATCGCTTTGTTTGAAAGGGGCAATAGTTTGTTGCGCCCTAAGCAAGGTGGAGGAATAGAGCGCATCAAAGGGCACGGAACGATATGCTTGAAAAAAGGCATTAGCTTGTTTCTGGCCCGTTTCATTCAATGGGAGATCCACTCCTTTCCCCTGAATGATTCCCTTTGCATTGTGGTCGGTTTGTCCGTGCCGGACTATATAGAGTTCACGTACTATCAATCGAATTATCGTTTGCGGTAAAAATATAGTTTTGCGCGAAACTGCTTTGTCTTGACCGATTCATCTGCTACTACCGCCCAAGCATTTTTTGATTATTGTGTAGTACACCAACTGCCTTTCGCCTTTTACCAGCTTCCGAGCTCTGCTGGGAATATGGCTGCTAAATTGGAGCCTATGGTGGTAGCTCAAAATAGCTCTGTCGTGCATAAGTTGTCATCCGAAGCAGGCTATTCTCAGGCTCGTGGTTTTATGTTTGCTCCCTTTCATGAATATCGTGAATTCAGCAAGGTACTGATTCAACCCGACGTGCATACTTTGTTGAATGCACTTCCTTCGCTGGATTTTTATAATGGAACTATTCCCGTCGTCGAACATGAAGAACATGCGGGGTTAGAAAGAGAACCTACTACTGAAAAAGAATATTCAGATTACATCAGTCGTATTAAGGTTCTTATCGCAGAAAAGAAATTCAGCAAAGTGGTAGCGGCGAGAAGTATCGAAGTAAAAAAGCCAGCAGACTTCCATCCGGTTGCGATGTTTGAAAAGTTATGTAAAGAATATCCGACGGCGTTTGTCAGTTTAGTCTCTATCCCGGAGTATGGTTTGTGGATAGGCGCTACACCCGAATTATTACTGAGAGTGAAAGAAGAGAAATTCACCACCTATTCTATGGCTGGGACCCAATCTAATTCTCCTAAATCGCCGGAAAGTGGTTGGGGCGATAAGGAAGTGGAAGAACAAGAACTAGTGAGTATCTATATCGGCGAAGCCTTTCAAAAAGTGATCAAAAGGCAGCCGGTGGTGGCAAAGCATGGTACGGTTCAGGCGGGGAATGTAATTCACTTGCAAACAGAGTTTGAGTTAAGCGATGCTCCGCTGCGCGACTGGCAGAAACTGGTAGATGAATTGCATCCTACCCCTGCGGTGGCTGGTTTGCCGAAAGAAGAGGCTATTTCCTTTATTCTCAAAAACGAAAACAGCGAGCGCGAATTTTATGCCGGGTTTCTGGGGCCAATCAATTTCGATGAGGAAGTCCACTTGTTTGTCAACCTCCGATGCATGAAAGTGCTTCCGCATAGACTGCAGCTTTTTGTCGGAGCCGGGATTACATTGCACTCTCAGCCGAAATATGAATGGAGGGAAACAAACATGAAAGCTAAAACACTGTTGCGCGTCATTCAGCAAATGTTTCCCCAAGCTGAATTATTTTAAAAAACCTTTCATATTTGCTGTGATGAACACCACAAAAATGGCGGTAAGAATGATCGCTGAACTTTGTAAGCAACATGGTATGCGCAAAGTGGTTTTTAGTCCGGGTTCTCGCTCTGCACCTATTTATATTGCTTTTTCGCAGATTCCCGAAATAGAATGTATCATCATCCCTGATGAACGCGTAGCCGGATACTTTGCTTTAGGCATGGCACAGCAATCAAGAGAATTGATTGGAGTAGTTTGTACTTCTGGAACGGCCGTTGTCAACCTCGCACCTTCCTACTATGAGGCTTATTACCAACAGCAAGCCGTGATATATATATCAGCAGACCGGCCTGAACAGGCCTTTATGAAAGGAGATAATCAGGCTATTGATCAGTCTTACGCTTTGAGTACCGAGGACACCGAGGCTATCAGTTTTAATGCAGAAGAAACGGAGCTTACTGAACTAAATGAGCAGTTAAACAATATAAACTGGACATTGAAAACCAGTAATTTCGATACCCCTACTCCGGCGCACATAAATATTTATCTCGATGAGCCTCTTTATGACCTGACCGAAGAACCCCTGCGCCATTTCGATGCAGAGGAGGTGCGACTGGATATATCAAGCAAACTTCTGAAGAGCGACAAAGAAAAAATTATAGCCAAGTTCTCGACCTTCCATAAGAAAATGATTATAGTAGGCTTGCACGAACCAAACAAAGAATTCGTTCGCCGCATTTCGCAGCTCAGCCACCGGAAGGATATTCTGATTGTTAGAGAAACCACCTCCAACCTTCCCATCAAGAATAGCGTGATGAACGTGGATGCCTGCATCACCGTCATGAATGAGTTTTCTAACGAGTTTCTGATACCGGAAGTGGTGATTACGATGGGCAGACAGATTGTTTCTAAGAAGGTGAAAGAATTTCTGAAACATCAACCGCAACTTCATTGGGATATAGAAGAAGAGTGGTCGGCTCAACGAAACTGGAGTTTTCTGGGAGAAGATATCTATGATGAAATCTCGCAGGGAAACGAGATTGAGTTTCTCGATGCGCTTTTAGAAACTCCCGAATCTGTTACATCAGATTTCCGCGAGCAATGGATGAGTCTTTCTTCTTATGCCAAACAGAAAACCGAGAAATATCTCGAACAAATTCCTTTCAGTGATATGAAAGTATTTGAACTGCTCATCCCTTCCTTCCCCAACGATGCCAACATTCAATACGGAAACTCCACTCCGGTTCGCTATTCCAACCTGTTCCGCCACCAAACCCCCGGCTTGACCGTTCATTCCAACCGAGGCACCAGTGGTATTGACGGATGCGTCAGCACTGCTGCCGGTGCGGCATACGCGAACAAAAGAATGACCTTGAGCATTGTGGGCGACATCAGCTTCTTCTACGACAGCAACGCCCTTTGGAACAACTTCCTTACGCCTGATTTTCGCGTGATCGTCATCAACAATTCCGGAGGGAACATATTTCGCCTCATCGAAGGGCCCACCAAGTTGAAAGGCTTTGAAGAGTTCTTTGAAACGAGGCATCAATTAACCGCCAAACACCTGGCAGCGCATCATCAGATTCCCTACTACTATTGCGACAACCAACATGATCTGGAGATAATTCTCCAAACATTTTATGAACCGCACAACGGAAAGCCGGCCATTCTCGAAATCAAAACCAATGGCAAAGTAAGCGCCGAGGTGTACAAAAACTATTTCAAATACCTGAAACAATCCTCATGAAAAAAAGAAACTGGAAAGCCATCCGCGAATACGAAGAAATCCGTTTTGAATTCTTCGAAGGCATCGCCAAAATAACCATCAACCGTCCGCGATACCGAAACGCCTTCACGCCATTGACCGTCAAGGAAATGATAGAAGCCATGAACATTTGCCGCGACAGCGAAGACATTCAAATCATCATCCTGACGGGCGAAGGCGATCAGGCATTTTGTAGTGGCGGCGATCAAAACGTGCGTGGGCATGGCGGATATGTTGGAACAGACACCGTTCCCCGCCTCAACGTGCTCGACCTGCAAAAACAAATTCGCTCCATTCCTAAATGTGTGATTGCTATGGTCAATGGTTTTGCGATTGGTGGCGGACACGTGCTACACGTGGTTTGCGACCTCTCTATTGCCAGCGATAACGCGATCTTCGGCCAAACCGGTCCCAAGGTAGGCAGCTTTGATGGTGGATTCGGCGCCAGCTATCTCGCCCGTGTGGTAGGCCAGAAGAAGGCCCGCGAAATCTGGTTCCTCTGCGACCAATACAATGCCGACGATGCCTTGAATATGGGATTGGTCAACAAAGTCGTTCCTCTTAAAGACCTCGAAGACGTGACCGTAGAATGGTGCCGCAAAGTCCAAGAGAAATCGCCTCTTTCTATCCGCATGCTCAAATCCTCCTTCAATGCCGAACTGGACGGTCAAGCCGGCATCCAGGAACTGGCGGGCAACGCTACCCTTCTATATTATCTGAGCGACGAAGCCAAAGAAGGAAAGAACGCCTTCCTGGAAAAGCGCAAACCCGACTGGTCTAAGTTCCCGAAGTTTCCCTAAGGGTTCACGGTTGACAGTTCGCTGTTAGCAGTAATACAAAGCCCCTGACCGGTTTCGCGTTAGGGGCTTTTTTGTTTAACCAAAGCCTTAAAAAAATCAATAAGAATTTGGATAATTCGTTTGTGCCATTAATTTTGTAGTAAGATACATCGCTTAAACTTATTTCTCAGATGGTTTTTGTAAAGGACAATAACAGTTTTTTTCTCTCTGAAACACCGGTTCGGATGAAGGGTGAAGGATTGGGATTTTTTATAACCAGACCAGAAATTTTTTCCACAAAATATTTTACTGAATTTCTTGAATCGCTGATGTTTTTTGCACAAAAAGCGATGTGGGTTTCCGTGAATCCAATGTCATCCCCCGCACATTCAATGTCGTTTCCCGCGTCTCCGATGTCGTTCCCCGGGCTTTCAATGTCGTTTTCCGAGCTTCCAATGTCGTTCCCCGCGCTTCCAATGTCGTTTTCTGGGCTTCCAATGTCGTTTCCCGCACCTCCAATGTCGTTTTCCGGGCTTCCAATGTCGTTTCCCGAGCTTCCAAAGAGGCTCCCCGGCCTTCCAAAAATCAGGTTCACTATGCTAATTCCACATTTTTCACATAAAAAACCAATTTTTTAACTCAAAACACAGAAAACATGGACGATAAACAAAAAGATCATCAGGATACTATTGATCGGGTAGCACAGTTTAACACCGACCATTCAGTTGAAATTGCGGCCATTGCCGATTATGGCACGCCGCAGGGAATTTTTGATGGCGCGCGGGCTCAAATAAACCTGTTGGGGCAGCGCCAAAGTCAGGACGATTCGGGATTGGAAATTTTGAGTATTACTGCCAAAAAAGCGATGGCTAAAACGGTGAATCGGTTGGCTAAAAAAGCACGTGTCAAAGCAAAACTTAATGGAGACTTGGCGTTGGCCGAATCGCTCAGCCATTCGTATAGCTACATTTATAAAGCGGACAAGCAAACGGCCATTGACCGGACGCTGGCGATGCGCAAAGCAATGAATGACAACCTCGCCACCCTCACGAACGTCAGCGCGGGCGACATCACCCTGATTGATAATTCCGTAACTACTTTTGACGCCGCTCAAGTGCTGCCCATCGTGGCGCGGGAAGCGAAAAAAACGGAGTCCACCAATCAGTTGCCCGGACAATACGACATCGCCTTTGAAGCTATTGATGATATGTTTGACCTTCTGTTTGGCGAATACAGTGAATCGAACCCTTTTCTGGTGCAGCAGTTCCAACTCGCGATGCAGATTATTGAAACGGGGGTGCATCATACAGGCATTAAGGTGATTGTAACAGGCCCTATCCCACCGGACGACCCGGCAGGAGTGCCGCTGAATCATGTGAAGGTGAAAATTTTGGAGTATGAGCCAAAGAGGGAATCGGAAACTAACATAAACGGAGAGGCGGTGATAGAGAAGTTTAAGCACGGGACGTATGATGCGGAGTTTACCAAGCCAGGCTATGCAAGAAAGGTGGTGCGCTTCACCGTAAAGCGTGGACAGCATATTGATATTCCGGTGACGATGGTGTTGGCGTGATGAAAGGAAGCTACGAGCTATTAGCTATTAGCTATGAGCTTAGAGCCATGAGCCGCGAGAGAATGCGGGGCTTTTTTCGTTATAGTGATTTGCACAGTTTAAACCCAAACAAAATCTACACTTCAAATAATTCTCTGGGCAATCGGCTTTGCCGAATAATAGACAATAAAGTGCCGGTCTTTATTTCGTTATGGTTCGGCACAGGAACTGTGACAGTGCTGCCTTCCTTCTTTTGCTGCATAATGATATGGCTGCCTTTTTGCCTGACCTGAATAAATCCATGTTCTTCGAGAATACGGCATACAGCCATGCCGGACAGTATGCGCAATTTACTCATGCAGCGCGCACTATTTCAAATTGTGTGACGAATAAATCTGTATGCAGGCGCTGCTGAATTTCGCTGGGGTCAGCGCTTTCCAAAAACAACTCTACGGCTTCTTTCAAATTAGCCATTGCATCTTCTATGGCCTTGCCCTGACTGGCAATGTCCAGTTCAGGGCATAATGCCACATACATATCGCCGTCTTTTTCAAGAATTGCAGTAAACCTTTCTGTTTTCATCTGGTTTGTATTAAAGATGGTAAAGTTAAAAGTATTTCCTTTTTTATTTCCTCATCTCCAAAAAGGATTGCAGAATAATATTGGCCGAGATGGCATCAATATGGCCTTTGTTTCTGCGGTCCATTTTGCCCTTGCCGCTTAGCAGCAAAGTCTGCGAGGCCATGCGGGAGGTAAAACTCTCGTCCATGCGGTGAACTTTTTTATCGGGGTAAGCAGTTTCTAGTGTTTTGATAAAGCGGTCAATATGTTCGGTTACGGGGTTGGCGCTGTGGCCATGCGAAAAAGGATAGCCCACCACAAAGGCTTCTACCTCTTCGCGGGCGCAGTAGCTCTTGATAAAAGCATGAATATCTTTGGTCGGCGTGGTTTCCAAACTGTTGGCAATCAACTTCAATGGATCGGTAACGGCTATGCCAACGCGCTTGGTTCCAAAATCAAAGGCCAAGATTCTGCCCATTATTTCACATTGGGAATGACGGTGGCCTTGATGGTCAGCACGGTGGAGGCCGGGTCGGTATTGGCACCTACGGTAACGGTCTTGGAGGTTTCACCGCTTTTGCCTGAACTGTCAAACTCCACATCAATCTCACCGGTTTCGCCCGGTTTGATAGGGTCGCGCGGCCATTGAGGAACGGTGCATCCGCAGGAGCCTTGCGCGCCGCTGATGATGAGCGCTACTTTGCCCGTATTGGTGAACTTGAATTTGGTCTTCACCTTGCTTCCATCTGCAATTCTTCCAAAGTCATGCGTCAAGCGGTCGAATTTGATAGAGGTCGTGACCTTTGCATCGGGACCGTAGAGGTGGGAGAGGGGGTCGTTGTTGGGCTGGTCGAAGGGGCTGGGTTCGGCGGCCTTTGCTTTTGCAGCTTCTTCGGCGGCTTTATGAACTTCGCCCATTTCGGTTTTCAATCCATCAATGGTGTGGTGCAACTGGCGGTTTTGCATCCACAAATAGCCGGTAGTGCCGACGAGCACCACCAATACGACGGTTACTATTTTATGATACATCTGCTGATTTTTTTCGGAACAATATTAGCTAAATCACCGTTGATTAAATTTTAGAGATGATACCTAGGTAAAGGCTCGGTGTCCTGCGGGGTAAATTCTCCAGCCAGGAATTTGTAATGAGCTGCGGTGGCAATCATGGCGGCGTTGTCGGTGCAGTATTCCAGACTGGGGATAAATGTTTTCCAGCCGTTGCGAATTCCTATTTGTTCAAAGCGGCGGCGCAACTCGCTGTTTGCCGATACGCCACCGGCCAGCGCCATTTCTTTCACACCGGTTTGTTTCATGGCCTTTTCTAATTTTTTCAGAAGAATATCTACGATGGTTTTTTGAATAGAGGCACAGAGGTCTGCTCGGTTTTCTTCAATAAACGTCGGGTTCTTCTTTACTTCCTTTTGGATGAAATAAAGCACGGAAGTTTTTAAGCCGCTGAAAGAAAAATCGAGGCCGGATATTTGTGGCTCTGCGAAAGAAAATTTATCTGGGTTTCCGTTCTGCGCCATTTTGTCCATCAGCGGGCCACCGGGATAAGGCAAACCCAGAAGCTTAGCCGTTTTATCGAATGCTTCACCGGCGGCATCGTCGAGCGTTTCGCCCAGCACTTCCATTTGCAAATAATTCTTAACGAGCACGAATTGAGTATGGCCACCCGAAACCGTCAAACAGAGAAAGGGGAAGGAGGGTTGATGCTCGATAAACGCCGCCAATACATGCGCCTGCATGTGGTTGATTTCAATCAAAGGAATGTCAAGGGCCAGCGCCATAGATTTGGCAAAGTTTACACCGACTAGCAAAGAACCAATCAAGCCCGGCCCACGGGTAAAGGCAATGGCGCTGAGTTCGCTTTTGGTCACACCAGCTTGTTTCAGAGTGGCATCCACCACTGGAAGTATGTTTTGGAGATGGGCACGAGATGCCAGTTCGGGCACTACACCGCCCCATACTTCATGCACCTGCTGACCGGCCACAAGGTTGGCAAGAATTTTGGCATCTTTGCCGACGGCGGCAGAGGTGTCATCGCAAGAAGATTCAATAGCCAGAATAGTAATACTCACGCGGCGAAAATAGCCGGAATGAGGATATTGGAGTGGATGAGAAGATAGAATGAAAAGAGTTTGGGTTATAATTTTAAAGAAAATGTGCGTTGTTCGTTTAAGTATTTGAAGAAGAGGGAAATTGAAAAGTCGCGTGCTTAGAATTTTACTGATTGTTGGTTTAGTGCTGGTGGTACTGGTGGCGGGCTTTTACTTTGCCATTCAGCAACAGAGTGTACAAACTTTTCTGGCACAGCGCGCTACCGATATGCTTTCTAATTCCTTAGACACGAAGGTTTCGATAGAACGGGTGAAGATTAAGTTCTTCACCCGCGCTGAGTTGGTCAACTTTTATATGGAAGATCATCAAATGGATGCGATGATTTATACCAAGCGATTGGAAGTGAGTTTTTCGGCCTTTGAATTGTTTAATAAGAAAATCAAGGTTAAAAGCCTGTTGCTTGATGGGGGGCAATTGTTTTTGCATAAAGATTCCTTAAGCGGAAAACTGAACATAGAGGAGTTGTTTAGCTCGTTTCAATCAAAACAGAATAAAAAGGATACGACATCAGGTGGAGTTAAATGGGATGTTGATTTAGATGAGGCGAATTTGAGCCGAGTCAGCTTTAGATACCTTGATGACCAAGCGGGTTCTGATGTAGTGGTTCATATCGGAAAAGCAGAAATAGCGGTTAACCAGATTGATCTTAAAAAGAAATGGATTGACATTCATTCTCTTCATTTCGATAGCGTGCAAGTGGCGATGGGACAGATGAAGTACAAGAAGGAGAAAGTGGATTCTGTAAATGCAATTCACTTTCTGAAAGATGGTCTGAAAATTAAGTACGATGAATTGCTCATTACCAATTCATCTTTCCGCATAGATGACCTGCGCAATGATTCTATTTTACCTAAAGGAATTGATTTCAAACATCTTCATGTGACTGATATTTACTTGTTAGCAAAAGATGGATTGGTAGATGCGGATACAATCACCACAAGTATTCGTCGCCTTTCAGCCAAGGAACGCAGTGGTTTCACGCTGGAAAGTCTGAGTACCGAAGCGCGAATATCTGTAAACGGCTTAACGTTTGACAAGTTGAATATTAAGACCCCGAATAGTGAAATCAAAAACTATCTCAGTTTCCGCTTTCAGGAGTTCAATGACTTTGGGGATTTTTTAAACAAGGTTCGCATCAAGACTCAGCTTAAAGGAACTAAGTTCTCTTTGAAAGATTTGAATTATTTTCTCCGAACTCTGGATGCGGTGGAACACAATCGGCTGTATATAAGTGGTGAGATTGACGGCAGGGTGAACAACCTGAAAGGCAGAGGTATTGAGATACGGATGGGCAACAGCACATTTTTTCAGGGAAATTTTTATACACGAGGATTACCGGATATTTATGAAACCTCATTGAACCTTCGGGTTGATCGCTTAGCAACCACCGCGGATGACCTCAAACGTATTTTCCCTAAATTAAAGACGCCGGATAATTTGCAAACTCTTGGCTTGATTTATTACTCAGGGTCATTAGATGGGTTTGTCACGGACTTTGTTTCTACCGGAAAACTGGTTACCTCTATCGGTAATGCTACCACGGATGTCAATTTTAAGTACAACCCGAAAAAGAATCGGGCGAGTTATCGTGGCGATCTAGCTTTAAATGAATTTGATTTGGGGAAATACTTTCGTGATGAAGTAAATTTGGGAAAGGTTTCCCTTAAAGGTAAAATGACAGGAGTTGGGCTCACTTTAGAAAGCCTGAGAGATAGTATTGATGGTCAAATCTCAAGTATTCAATTCAGAGGGCATGATTATCGGGATATTTTGATTTCAGGTTTGGTGGTTCAAAAGTCGTTTAGTGGCACCCTGAAAATTAGAGATGAATACCTTGACATGGATTTTAATGGGAAAGCTGTTCTGACCGATTCAATGCCAAACTATGATTTTAAAGCTACGGTACGAAAAGCCATGCTTCAACCTTTGAATCTATCCAAAGCAAATATCAGCGTGGCGGGTCAAATGGATGCAAATATTGAAGGAAACAACTTTGACAATTTGAATGGCAAAATAAATCTTAGCGATGTAAAACTTACCAGGGATGACCTTCAGGCTGAGGTCAAGAAAATCTTGATTGAGGCTACGTCCGGCAACGGAAGACAAAAGAAGTTAACTCTGGACGCTGACTTTGCAGAAGCAGAAATTGAGGGACATTTCAATTTCTCAGAATTGCCAGGGGTGTTTAAGGGCTTTGTCAATAGTGTATTCCCAAATGTGTTTGATAATATCCCAGACAATACTTCCGTTCAGGACTTCAAAGCTGACATACGGATTTATGACCCTCAAGAATTGCCTCAAATATTTTCTCCAAGCTTTAAAAAAATTATACAAACACAAGTTAACTTAGATTTCAACAGTTCTACTAATCATTTTAAATCAAACGGGCGCCTGACGGAGGCAGAGTGGAATGGCTATCGAATCAAGGGAATGAATTTGAACACCCAATCTGATAACGGGGTGTTTGATTTCAATGTCTCGGTTGATAAAATTTATAATAAGGACAGCCTGATAATTGATACGCTAAATGTTTTTGCTAAAACAGAAGAAAAAAATATCCGATGTGGTTTATTAGTACGTGATAAGAATAATTACAACTATGCTGATATGCTTGCCTTTATTACTCCTTATTCGGATGGAGTTACCTTAAGGCTGGATCCTTCGGACATAAAATTGGGGAACTATCATTGGTATTTTAATAGCGAAAACCTGATTAAAATTCAAGGTAAGAAGATTACAACGAACAACCTGGTATTCAGAACAGAGGAACAAAAGGTCTTTATAAACAGCTATCTAAAAAATGATACCTCTACTTCAATAAAAATTATTTTGGACAATACTGATTTGGGCGACTTTACCGGAATATTTACCTCGAAAATGAAAGATTTGAAGGGGGCTATGAATGGTAAACTGGCTATAGAAGATGTTTTCTATAAGCCAACGGTATATGCAGACTTAGTAGTAGATGAGTTTACTCTAGGAGATGAGCTTGTAGGAGATGTGAATATTGAGATGAAACTTGATTCTTCCTCCAAGAAAATATGGGTTAATTCATCTGTAAAAAGTGTGAACAACAATATTGATATAGATGGATATGTTTCAATTGACCCAGAACGTCCCGATATTCAATTAAAGATGGATGCGTCACGTATTGGGCTTAACTTCCTTAACTATCCATTCTTTGATAAATATGTAAAAGGCTGCCGGGGCTATGTTACTGCTAAGTTGCAGGTAAAAGGGACCGTGAGCAAGCCTATATTAACAGGTAGTGTATTATTGGTGGACGATACGGTAACAGTTGCTTACCTTAATACGGCTTACAGAGTTAAAAATCAAAGGGTCATTTTAGATGAGCACGGTTTTAACCTCAATGGAATTACGGTTTATGATATGAAAAATGCGCCGATTGTAGCTGAGGGGAGAATTAACCACGAAAGTTTCCGTGACTTTGCTCTTGACTTGTACGTTGATGTTAGAGAAAGAGCACAATTTTTAAACACTACAGCCAAACAAAGCCCCAATTTTTACGGCATAGCTTACGGCACCGGAAATATCCGATTCTCAGGTCTAATTAATAATCCTGAAATTGTCGCAAATGCAGAGACTGGATTGGGCACCTATTGCGGGTTGCCGATTAATTCGAGCTTTGAAACCAATCGTTATACCTTCTACCGTTTCGAGGATACAAAGCACAGTAACCAACCTGCACTTGCCGATAAAAAGCCAAAATTGAATGGTTTGGATTTTACTTTGAACCTTACTGCAACTCCGGATGCGCGGTTGGATATAATACTAGATCCGGTGGCGGGAGATATGCTGACCACTTATGGCACCGGAACAATTAAGATTCATATCCCAAGGAATGGTAACACAGCTATTTATGGTGACTATGAAGTTTCGAGAGGAAATTATCTCTTCACCTTGCAAAGTGTAGTCAATAAAAGGTTCGAATTAAATAGCGGTGGTACGATTAAATTCAACGGAGAAGTTTATAAGGCGGGGTTGAACTTAAATGCTGTATATGATGTTCGAAGTTCTGTTTCCGACCTGATTGATGACTTAATTAATAATGATGTTCAATTAACCAATGTAGCCCGCGGAAGGATTCCGGTGAAACTATTGCTAAACCTGACTGGACCTCTAGAACAGCCGAATATTGGATTTGATATAAGAGTGATGGATGCCGACCTTGCAATCCGTGGATATGTTGAACAGAAGCTAATGTTACTTAAAAACAATCCTGCTGAATTGAACAAGCAAGTATTTGGACTTTTGGTAATGAACAAGTTTCTTCCGGGATCCTCATCGGCCTCAAGTTTTATCGGCACTCCAAGCGGTTTGGGTGGAACGGCGGCAAACACTGTAAGCGAATTTCTATCCTCTCAACTCTCCAATTACCTTGGAGACTTATTGAGTTATACCGGTAATTCAGATTTATCAAACTTAAGCATCAACTTAAATTATCGTCAATATGATCCTACAAGTAGTACTTCAACTACTGGTGGCATTGATACACGTAGAGAACTTCAGTTGGCCTTATCTCAAAGATTATTGAACAATCGTTTAAGTATTAATGCGGGAGGCAATCTTGATTTTGGCAATAACCCAAGCGGTGTGGAAAGAAATGTCATTCCTACAGGCGATTTTCAGATTGAATATTCGCTTACCCCTGATGGAAGATGGAAGGCTAAAGCATACAATCGAACTAATTATGATTACTTCAATTCTCGAAATAGCAATCGTACAGGGATTGGGATTGCGTATAGAAGAGAATTTGATAACCCGGCTGATTTGTTTAAGAGAAGAAAGTTGCTTAAAACTAAAGCGGTGCCGGTTGATAACGTGAACATTCCTCCTCCGGTTCTAAATGATTCTAGTATCATTTCCCCTTAATCTTTTCGTTGTGAGATCGCCTCACTTGTTGAGAGCGATAGATATTTCCATCAGCACCTTTTGGGTGCCGCCGGTTCTCTCTAACACATAGTCTCTATTTGATCTGAATTGAAAAGTTTCCTTGGGATCGCCTATTAATCTGGAAATTATTTTCAACAGTTCTGAATCAGATGAAACCGAAAAGGCCCCGCCTCTATTGATTAGTTCTATTGCTTCTAACGATTTTTGATAGCGAGGGCCCCAAAAGATGGGTACACCTTGAACTGCAACTTCCAATACATTGTGAACCCCAACATTAAAGCCTCCGCCGACATAGACGAAATCACCATATTGATAAAGCGATGCCAAATCACCGATACTATCCACGATCAACACTTCACTTGAATCAGCGGTTAGTTCGTTGAGGTCGGAAAACAAAACAGAATAAGCCAGAATTTTCTTTTGCAACTCGGAGATACTAGCAGAATCAATTTCATGAGGAGCAATGATGAATTTGCATCCCTTTAATTGTTTACCATTTATAACAGACAAAATAAGTTGCTCATCCCTTTTCCAGGTACTTCCTGCAATAACTACCTTTTTATCACCCTTAAATCTTTCAACCAGAGAGTAAGACCTCCTTTCATCTACAATTTGTTTCACACGGTCAAAACGGGTGTCAAGACAAACCTCTGAGGGAACAGAAATTGTCTTTAAAAGATCAACTGAATCTTCACTTTGAACCAATATTTTCGAAAACATATTCAACATTTGCCGAAATATAGCTCCGTACCATTTAAAGAATACCTGCTCTCTTCGAAAAATAGAAGAGAAAAGAATTGTTGGAATATTTCGACGCTTTAGTTCATTCAAGTAATGAAACCAAAACTCATATTTGACAAATAGCGAAACATCAGGCTTAGCCCAATCTAAAAACATCTTTGCCCCCGTTTTAGTATCCAGTGGTAGATAAACAACGGCATCTACACAATTATAATTCTTTCTTACCTCATAACCGGATGGGGAAAAGAAAGAGAGAATTAGTAGATCATCAGGGTGATTACCGCCCCAATTTTCTATAACCGGTCGTGCCTGTTCAAACTCACCTAAAGAGGCGCAATGAAACCAGATCCTTTTACCCTTTTTTTCGGGGAGGCTATGCAGCTCTATTTTTCTTCCTGCAACCCATTGTTTAGCCTTATCACTAAAAGGAGAAGCAAGTTGTATGGTTACGCCATATACATAAATAGCCATATCATAAATTAAAAGACTGAAGCGGTTCATTCGGATAAAAACTAGAAATTAGTTGCTATTACTATAAAGTAGATTCTTGAGGATGTCTTTTGCTATGGTAAAAATTAACCGCCTTTTCGATAAAATGTTGGTTTCAAACTTGTTTTTAGATACAGTTCATTGAGTAGCTATCAACTTAGGTTAAGTAGTAGGTCAAAAAGTGCTTTTTAGTAATCCCCACAAAACCGCTTTCTCGGCTTCATTATTTTCCAATTTTGAAGGATGGGACGTAACCAATACCTTCATTCCAAAAAAATCATAAACTTTATGTTTATCAAGGGGCAATGCGTTTCGACCGATAGGTATGTTGCCTAATATCAAAATTAATTCTGGAGAATATACTCTTTGTATCTCACCCGAAGAATTTTTTTGTCCGTTGCCAGAATAAAGAAAAACCACTTCATCCTCTTGAAACTTACAGGCTCTTACTAATTTGTCCAGCATAGTTTTAGCGGTGGTAGTCAAATCCTGTTCTGGCGATTCGCAAAGCAACACCAATCGTTTGGATGTTTTAGAGACGCTACAATCATTTGCGTAGGTAAGGCGATAAACTTTATCTTTAGAAAATAGCCCCCTTGTTTCGATTAGTTGAATCATTTTGAGTTGTGAAATGAAGGTTTAAAAATAACAGAACTATAGGGAAAAAACCGGAATTTATTCTATTTTTGTTCGGAACGAGCAATTGGCTTAAAGTTATTGATTATGAGTTACAAAATAAGCGTAGAAAGGATAAAGAAATCAGGGATTGATCAGGTGGATTTCAACAACCTTCCTTTTGGCAAACACTTTTCTGACCACATGTTTGTGGCCGATTATGAAAACGGAGAATGGGGAAACTGTAAAATAGTTCCGTTTGGAGAGATATCTATTCATCCAGCGCTCTCTTCGCTACACTATGGGCAGTCTATTTTTGAAGGAATTAAGGCGGAAAAAGACCCTGATGGGATTCCGGTGATATTTCGGCCTTTGAAAAGCGTAAACCGATTTAATATTTCGGCTGATCGTATGGCCATGCCGGAAGTGCCAGAAGAACTCTTTATGAGTGCTTTAGACAAACTACTGACTGTGGACCGCGATTGGATTCCTACTTCGACCGGTTCATCTTTATATATACGGCCATTTATGTTTGCCTCAGAAAAGTTTATTGGTATCAAGGCAGGGGAGCATTTTCGATTTATGATTTTTACTTCCCCAGTGGGGGTTTATTATGACCGCCCGGTGAAGGTATTTATACATGACAAATATATCAGAGCTTTTCCTGGTGGGGCCGGATATGCTAAATGTGCCGGAAATTATGGAGCAGCTATGATGCCGATGCGCGAAGTTCAGAAGATGGGCTATGACCAGATTCTTTGGTTAGACGGCATTCACCACCGCTACCTACAGGAAATTGGCACCATGAATGTTTTTGTGATTATTGATGGAGTGCTGATCACCCCATCATTAGAGCAGGGTACTATTCTAGATGGCATCACCCGCGATAGTATTATAAAGTTGGCAGAGGACGAGGGCTATGTAGTACAAGAGCGCGAGATTGCGGTAGATGAAGTTATCAACGCTTATCATGAGGGCAAACTTGAAGATATGTTTGGAAGCGGAACGGCTGCTGTCCTTTCACAGATAGGGGAGTTTCATTATAAAGGTGAAAATTATGTATTGCCTCCGTTGGAAGGACGTGAAATATCGAATAAGCTAAAAGCTCGGCTTACTTCTATTAAATCAGGTCAGGCAGAGGACGTATTTGGTTGGTTGCACCGTGTACCGGTTTCCTCGCACGTTAGCCTTTAATATCCTACTTCTTTATAAGCGATTGAGGTTAATAGCCTAAAATCTTCATCATGCTTTCTGCGCTTTGCTCTTCGGCAAATACTTTATAGGTAAAGTCTCCTTTTTTCTTTTCATCCACCAGAATATGTGGCGGTGATGGAAGCAGACAATGCTTAATCCCTCCATAGCCGCTCAACGTATCTTGGTACGCTCCGGTATTGAAAAAGCCGATATGAAGTTTTTCGCCCTGTTTAATCTTAGGAAGATAAACCTGATTGATATGGGCATCAGAATTATAATAATCACCGACATCGCAGGTAATCCCTCCTAGATTCACGTGCTTGTATTCATCTTCCCATTTATTGATGGGCAACATGATAAAGCGTTGAGATAGGCCCCAAATATCGGGCAGGCTGTTCATCAATGATCCGTCTAGCATGTACCATGTTTCGCGGTCATTTTGATTCTTCACACCCAGAACGCTAAATAATACGCAACCACTCTCTCCCACAGTATAGCTTCCAAATTCGGTAAAAATATCCGGCTCTTCTACTCCTTCATTGTTGCAGGTGGTCTTTATCTGCGATATGATTTCGTTAATCATATACTCATAATCGAAATCAGCGGCCAGTGAATGCTTAATGGGCATGCCACCGCCGAGATTGAGCGCAGTTAATTCAGGACAAACCTTTTTAAGGTCGCAATAGACCCCCAAGGCTTTGTGAAATTCTGTCCAGTAATAGTTTACATCCTTGATTCCGGTATCAATGAAGAAGTGAAGCATCTTCATTTTGAGAAAAGGATGGTTCTTTATTTTTTGTTCATAGTAGGGAACAATGTCATTATACCGAATACCAAGTCGGGAAGTATAAAATTCATATTTCGGTTCCTCCTCTGCTGCAATACGCATCCCGATATTCATGGGGCCGGTGATAGCCGAATACTTGTCAGCTTCATCTAAGTTATCCATTATGGGAATGATATTCTTATAACCGTTATTAAAGGCCTCTACAATCTTCGCTACATAGCCATCTGGTTTGAAACCGTTGCAGATGATATAACCCTCCTTCTTAAGTTTCTTTTTCTCCTCCAGCTTTTTAATCAATTCAAAGTCAAAGGCGGAGGATGTTTCGATAAAGACTTTGTTTTTCAGGGCTTCCTCCAGCACAAAAGAAAAGTGGGAGCTTTTGGTGCAATAGCAATAATGGTAGTCGCCGGCATAATTGTTATTGGCAATAGCTGAATTAAAAAGTCTCCGGGCCTTTTGAATCTGCTGCGAAATCTTCGGTAAATATGTCACACGCAGAGGGGTGCCATATCGCTTGATAATATCCATCATCGGAAGATCATTCCAGAAAAGAGTGCCTTTTTCTTCTTTGAAATCCCTTTGAGGGAAGTCGAAGGTTTGCGTAATGAGATCGCGGTATTTCTGTCGTTTAGTCATGAACCGGTTAAATTGCGGCGAAAATATAATTTAGACGCGACATTGAGCCGTAAATAATACAACCTGAAAATGACCTTAGAAGCCACATTGCAAAACAGCACTCGTACTATCTTCCAACAACAATTCGATTGTGAGATTCCTGCGGAGGCGGTTACTATCAATATCACCAAGAAAGAACACGAAGGGGATTATACCATCGTTGTATTTCCATTGATTAAATTCTCGAAGAAAAATCCGGAACAAACCGCCGAGATATTAGGTGCTCAATTGAAGGAAACTACCGGTATCGTCGCCTCGTTCAATGTCATCAAGGGCTTCCTAAATCTTTCCCTATCGGCTTCTTATTGGATTCGGCACCTGAATGAAATTTCTCAAAACAAAACGTTTGGAACTTTTGCTGAGAATAAAAGGAAAGTGGTTTTAGAATATTGTGGACCCAACACCAACAAGCCTCTACACATCGGCCACGTCCGCAATATGCTTTTGGGTTTTTCCATGAGTGAGATTTTGAAAGCATCGGGCAATGACGTAACCAAAGTAAACATCTATAACGACCGAGGAATCGCCATTTGTCAAAGTATGGTGGCTTATAACAGATATGCCAAAGGCGCTACGCCACAATCCACCGGTATCAAAGGCGATCACTTTGTGGGCGATTGGTATGTCATGTTCAATCAGGTGGTTCAGGAAGAATTGAAGGCTATTCCAAACCTTCCTGCCGACAAAGATGAAGCACGGAAACTGACTCCCATTTTCAAAGAAGCACAGGAAATGTTGCTGAAATGGGAAGCTGGCGACGAAGCCACCATTTCTCTTTGGAAACAGATGAACGATTGGGTGTATGAAGGGTTTCATAAAACCTTTGAAATTTTGGGGGTTGATTTTCAGAAGGATTACTTCGAAAGCAAAACCTATAAACTGGGCAAAGACATCGTTGAAGAAGGAATTGAAAAGAAAGTTTACTTCAAAAAACCGGATGGCTCCGTCGCGGTTGATTTAACCGAAGAAAAACTGGATGAGAAGATCCTGCTTCGGGCAGATGGCACTTCGCTTTATATCACTCAGGATTTGGCTACGGCACAATTGCGCTACGACGAATTCAAGATGGAGCAGATGATTTATGTCGTGGCCAACGAGCAGGACTATCATTTTAAAGTCCTGAAACTAGCCTTACAGAAATTGGGCAAAACATGGGCCGATGGCATCTACCATTTGTCGTATGGTTTGGTCGAATCGCCGACTGGTCGTTTTAAATCGCGCGAAGGCAAAACCGCCGATGCCGATGATTTAATTGCAGAAGTGTTGCGCATTGCCGAAGAGAAAACAAAAGAACTGGGAAAGATTGAAGGCTTCACCGACGAACAGGCGAAAGAACTATATCGCACCATTGGGTTGGGCGCTTTGAAGTATTTCATCCTCCGAGTAAATCCTTACAAAAAAATCATCTTCAATCCCGAAGAGAGTATTGATTTTCATGGGCACACGGGGCCTTTCATTCAATATACCCACGCCCGGATATGCGCCATTTTGCGCAAAGCGGCTGTGCAAGAAAATTGGTCTGCCGTATCCATTGATTCTGTGCCGATTGCCGATGTGGAGCGCGAACTCATTCTCCAACTCAGCGAATATGAGAACACCGTAAAGGCCGCTTCCGACAAATTCGACCCATCTGAAATTGCCAATTACGCCTATGCGCTTGCCAAAACCTATAACAAGTTCTATCACGACCAGCCGGTGCTAACCGCCGCTACTCCCGAAGAGAAGCAATTGCGCGTCGCTCTTTCCGCGCAAACCGGACGGGTGATTAAACAAGCCATGAAATTGTTGGGGATTGATGTGCCGGAGAAGATGTAACCCCTCCCTGCTTTTTTTATAATATTTAATTCTGCAAAGTGCGTCGTTAAAGACGCGCGGATGATTGTTGATGTCGAAAAGTTGTCCGTCAATGAGGCAAAGATGAACGTCAATAAGGGGAAGTTGTTCGTCAAAGAGGCAAAGATGTACGTCAATAAGGGAAAGTTGACCGTCAATATCGCCAAGACGACTGTCAATGAGGCAAAGATGGCTGTGAATAAGGCCAAAACAGGTGCGCTTTCAATCAAAACCCCATTTTTTCATTAAAAATCAAACAGAAACCTTCCACATAGCCCACGGTTTAAACCGTGGGTTATATTGAAGCGATGAGGCTTCCCGCACTGGGAATGTCGTTCCCCGCACAAGGGAAGTCGTTTCCCGGGCAAGCAATGTCGTTCCCCGCACGTGGAAAGTCGTTTCCCGGGCAAGCAATGTCGTTTCCCGCACGTGGGAAGTCGTTTCCCGGGCAAGCAATGTCGTTTCCCGTACATGGAATGTCGTTTCCCGAACATGGAAAGTCGTTTCCCGAGCAACCAATATCGTTTCCAGGACCTCCGAAAATCAGGTTCACAGTGCCAAATCCCCATTTTTTATCAAAAACCACCATTTTTTCATTAAAAATCAAACAAAAACCTTCCACATAGCCCACGGTTTAAACCGTGGGCTATGTGGAAGCGCGCAATCATCCCTAACTGGTCGTAGGTTATTTGCCTACGGCCTACAAGGATTGGAGCTTATAGCTGCATTCAAAAAACCAAAGGGTAGGACGCTTATTTCGGCTTAAGCGCAAACTATGCCAAGGAGTTCAAACTACAAAAGTCTTTGAGACTTTTGTAGTTTATTAAAAGGTTTAAACCGTGGGCTATGTGGAAGCGGGTTTCTTTGAAACATTAAAACATCCTAAAGGGTTCTGAAAAGCGGCTTCAAAAATTACTTTTGTCATTCAAAATCCACCATTTCAATTCATCCCCTTGAGCGATAGCCTAGTCATCATCCCTACCTATAATGAAATAGGCAACATCGAACGAATGATTCGGACGGTGTTTTCCTTGCCCAAAGCTTTTCATTTGTTGATTATTGATGATGGCTCGCCCGATGGGACAGCTGCAAAGGTGAAAGAACTGCAACAGGAGTTTGGCGAACAATTGTTTCTGCTGGAACGAGCCGGGAAATTGGGCTTAGGCACAGCATACATTGCCGGTTTCAAATGGGCTTTAGAGCGGGACTACCAATATATTTTTGAAATGGATTGTGACTTTAGCCATCCACCGGCTGACTTGGTGCGGCTGTATGAAACCTGCGCGAAGGAGGGCTTTGATGTGGCTATTGGTTCACGATATGTGAAGGGAGGAGGCTTTGTAAATTGGCCGGCAGACCGTATCTGGATTTCGCGCATTGCGTCTTGGTATGTAAACCTGATTACTTGGATAGGTATCCGCGACACTACGGCGGGCTTTGTTTGTTATACAAGGAAGGTGATTGATACTATAAACCTCAATAAAATTACGTTCGTGGGCTATGCTTTTCAGATTGAAATGAAGTTCATTGCCAAGAAATTGGGCTTTCGGTTGAAGGAAATTCCGATCATTTTTACCGAAAGAGTGGAGGGCGTTTCAAAAATGAGCCGCCATATCATTAAAGAAGGATTTGCGGGCGTACTGCTGATTCAATTGCAAAGTTTTTACACAGACTATCGGAAATAATTTACAAGGCTGAGATTGACAACTCTGCCACTGCTTCTGCGTATCCTATATATAAATACGCAATTATGAAGTGGATATCTCTACTCGTTTGGATATTGTTTTGGATGGCACTAATTTTCTCGTAACACACGAGATAGTTATAGTTTCATCACCCGTGTGATGGCGCTTTTGTTTCCCACATAGGTTTTGATAAGGTATATGCCTATCGGGGCATCATTCCCTGATGAGTTTTTGCCATCCCAAATCAACTGCTTGCCGCTCGTTTTTGGAATTCTTTTCAATAGCGTTCCATTTAGATCAAATACATCGGCATAAACCTCCCCTCCATCTCCATCATTTCTTTTCATTGAAGTAGCATGATGGAAAGGATTTGGATAATAATTGATAGACAGAATATTTGTTGGATCTTCCTTTATTGAAGATGGAGTAAATATCTTGTTGGAATAAATACCGTTTCCGTGGGTGGCCACCACGATGGTGTTGTCGAAAGTGCGGGAGGTAATCATGTTGACGTTTACATTGCCGATAGTGTTGGCGCCCTCTTGCGTCCAGATAGTTTGTGTGCCTTTCAATAGGTCGGTGGAGTATAATCCGGTACTGGTTCCTACAAAATAGCGGAGGGTGGTTCCGTCGTTATAAATATGCCCCCAGAATACTGCGGGGCCGTTACCCGTCCCATCCGGATTCTGTTCCAGATTGCCGCTTACGTCCATCCAAGAGGCTCCGCCATCAATCGTATAAAAGACACTTCTTACTCCGTAGTTAGAAAAAGTAACCAGCACTCTGTTGGAATCTAACCGGTCCGCTTCCACGCAGCTAACGTAGGCGCCAGTTGGGAAGTCGGTACCGGTGATGCCTTGTCTGCTTGCCGCCACATTTGTTTTACAGCCAGAGATTTTAAATACCTGCCCGTCAGAAGTCCCAAAGTAGAGCAGATCGGTATTGGCTTCGCTGATGTCTAAGGAAGAAATTTTGGGAGCAAAAATGCTATTGCCCATGCTGCTGCCCTGAAGTGTTTTCCATCCTTGAGTGATAGGCAGTTTTTCGTTCTCCGTTATGGGAATGTAGTTCAAGGAATCGTTTCGACGGATGACGTTCCCTGATACATACATCACGTTATCATCCAGCGGGTCGAGAATAAAGGGATTGATGAATCCGTATCCGCCGCCGCCTTTCTGGTCAATGCGGGTTCTTCGGAGTTGTTCGCCATTATCTCCTAATGTCAATTTGTAAAGTTTGCCATTCTGCCAGCTCAAGTAGTAAATCAATTCGCTTTTCTTTTCAGTACCTTTTGGACTTGGATAATATTTGTTATGCGCTATAGCACAGTATGAGCCATCACCATAAAACACCTTTGCCCAAGGTTGCTTGTAATCCGCTGTATTGGTAAAATAAGTTCCGTTGTCCTGCAAACCTCCAACAATGACTTCGCTAGTAGTATTGCCCGGTTCGATTGCACAAGTGTAAAACTGCCCGGTGTTATATCCGTTGTTGAGAGAACTCCAGGCAACGGTGGGTGCAAGAATATTTTCTGATTTAATCACACCGCCATCGCTTCCCGAAATGGCCACCGACGGGTTGGATGGAAGAAATAGAAGTTTGTGTTCATCCGAATGGTGATTGGGATAACTGTAACCAGAAAAGCTCAAAGCAGTATCGCAACGATAGCCGCCCACCCAATCATAAATAGGAGAGGAGAAGCCATCATAAGAGCGGTAAAGATTGGTTCCGCCTATAATCACAATGTTTGTGTCGAGCGGATGAACCACCACGAGCAGATTATAGGAACTTTGCGAATTGAATTTCTGAACATCAAAGTTATCCCAAGTAAAGCAATGGTCATTTGGGATATTGTTGGTCCGATTAATCCATTGCCCACCGGTTGAACTTCCATCTCCGGAAAGGTAGTGATACTTCCAAAGACTGTGACCAGTTGCGCCCACCCCGGGTGTTTGAGCAATAAAATATACCTGCGATTCATCACTGGGTGCAATGCCAATTTCAATGCGACTATAAGAGCCTGCAAATCCGATGGGTGTGATGTTGGTCCAATTTACTCCATCGGTACTTCTGTAGATTCCTCCGGATGATTCACTGATGTTTTCTTTTGATATCGTAGCATACATAACCCCAGTAGAGGTTATTGCTACGTCTGTGTACATAGATATTCCCGCGACCGCGGTATCAAGTCCCAGGACGGATGTCCAACTAATTCCACCGTCTGTACTTCGCCAAATGCCGTTGATAACTGCGGCAAGGACTTCATCTTCATTGCTGTTTGCAGGGTTGGTAGCTATTTCCCATACAAAGTCAAAATCTCTTTTACTCTCTAAGGTAGTGGGGGTATTTGAAATAGTAGAAGGAAGTTGGGTCCAATTTTTCCCTCCGTTGATTGATTTGAAAATTCCATCGCCTGAGAACCGAGCAGAAAAACTAGAAGCACTGACAATGGCATATTCTTCACCGGTACCATAATACCAGGTATCTGTTTTGCCAATTCTTTTGTCTTGTGCTACGCAGGTAGTAGAGTGCAATTGAAGGGGAGCCGTAGTTTTGGAAAAGCTGGCTCCTCCATCAGTACTTCGCCACATACCACCAGAAACCTGCCCGGCCAGAATGATGTCTTCATCGGTTATATCCAAGGACAACGCCCTAGTTCTTCCCCCCAGATTATAGGGTCCCCGATTTTGCCATTCCGTACTTCTTGATGCCGCATTACGCTGTGGCAAAGATGTAACAAACAAAAGTTCTTGTCGTCGAATGTTTATTGGAATTTCTCCGGTTTTAGGATCGCGCAAGCGTTCATAATTATATTGGGCTAAACCTTCGCGATCATCCGGCATTTCTGCGGCATTCAATGACTGTCTGTTTTCTTTAAACGAAAAGGATGATTGCGCCATCCAAAGAGTATAGAAGAGAGAGAATCCAAGTACCGTGAAAGCTAATAGGTATTTTTTCATAATTCTGTTGAAGGATAGAACGATCCAAAAATAAATTTTTGAAACTCAGCGAATGTTAGATGCCGGAAATAGAGGAAAATCAATCGGTCGGGTTATCGCTACCTTCACTAGAAGGATATCCATCTACCGCCGGAAGGTTAAAATCTCCGGCAGGATTGTCTTTAATAACGTCTAAATCAATCTCTTGAAAATTATTATTCAATAGTCCGGTAGCTGGATCGAAATAATCTTTGTGCCTCGTAATGATATTGCCATCCTCATCTAACGAATCAGGTAAAGCGGAGGCATCGGCAGAAGGTGTAATAGCTCCGTCCAGTATAATTGGAGTTTCTTCCAAATAATTGTCGTCATTAAAATCTGTCCGATTATTTAATTTAGAATCTTCCATACAACCTGCCATAAAGAGCAAGAGCAACAAAACATAATTTTTGATTAAAAGCACAGGATAAAAGTAAGGGAAAAAATAAGGCTTAACGTTAAATAATTAAATATTTGGCTACTCAGCAACACTTGTTGATTAATAACAAAGGGAATATCCCCGGTCTGATTATTTTCGCCCCTCTTTTTAACGTGAAATAATATGGATAAACCTGAAAGAATACATTGCTTAATTGTCGGATCGGGGCCAGCCGGCTACACTGCTGCGATTTATGCTGCTCGTGCTAACCTCAAGCCTATGATGTACACCGGATTACTTCAGGGGGGGCAATTAATGAATACAACCGATGTAGAAAACTATCCGGGGTATGCAGATGGCGTTTTAGGGCCTGAGATGATGGAGGATTTTAAAAAGCAGGCTGAGCGTTTCGGAACAGACATCCGTTTTGGCATGGCAACTAAGGTTGCTTTTTCTGTTAGTCCTAAAAAGGTTTGGATTGACGATGAGAAGATAATTGAAGCAGATGTAGTGATATTAGCGACCGGTGCAGAAGCTAAATGGTTAGGGCTGCCCGGTGAAAAACGATTGAATGGTTCCGGAGTGAGTGCCTGTGCGGTTTGCGATGGCTTCTTTTATAAAGGAACAGAAGTGGCCATTGTAGGAGCAGGAGACACCGCCTGTGAAGAGGCAATATACTTGGCCAAACTTTGCACCAAGGTTCACATGATTATTCGCCGCGATGAAATGAGGGCCAGTAAAATTATGCAGGATCGGGTGCAGAATACAAAGAATATTCAGGTCTATTGGAATAGCGAAACCGATGAGATTCTGGGAGAAAATGTAGTAGAGTCGGTAAGAATCCACAATAACAAAACAGGAGAGAAGATTACTATTCCTATTTCGGGTTTTTTTGTCGCTATTGGTCATCAGCCAAACTCGGAGGTATTCAAAGATTTCATTAAGACGGATAAAGAAGGGTATGTTCTTACGGCACCAGATTCTACCAAGACCAATGTAGAAGGCGTCTTTGCATGTGGCGACTTACAGGACAAAACATTTCGTCAGGCGGTGACTGCCGCAGGGACGGGTTGTATGGCCGCGTTGGAAGCAGAAAGATGGTTGAGCGCACACGGCATTCATTAATAGGTAGAAGTAGTCGAGTACAATAAAGAATGAAGAATTGCGTTTTTTTAATTACGTTTATATTATGAATCTGGTTTACCGTTTTCTTGTCCTGTTTCTTGTTTTCGTTTTGACTGGGTCTTTTGTCCTCCAGAAGCAAAATGAGTCATGGATTTATCAGCGCGAAAAGCAAGGAATCAAGGTGTTTACCAAGAAAAGCATTTGGGGTAAACTGCGGGATTCGAAGGCAGTGATGCAGGTAGCCGCGACTCCGGAGCAAATGCTTCTTACGCTTACAGATTTTGACAATTATAAATCTTGGGTACCTCGTTGCGGAAAGTCCCGCCTGCTAGCTCGTTTGAATGACAACGAATTTATAGCTTACCTATATTTTGATGCTCCGTGGCCTGTGAAAAATAGAGATTGTGTAATTCGGGTAAAAATCGAAAAGAATCCTGCAAGTGGAGTCATTACATTGACTCAAACATCCGAGCCCAAATATATTCGAGAGGAATCTGACGTGGTTCGCATAGAGCAACTTGTTTCTCGTTGGTCACTTATTCCTAAAAAAGAAGGAGGCGCTACCGTTATCAACGAATACTCATCCAATCCGGGTGAAGCCTTCCCGATTGGATGACGAATACTCAAAGTGTTGAAAATCCGATGGAAACCTTTGAAAATCTGCAACAGAAGATTGCTAAAGAAAATAAGCACTACACAACTTTTCCACAACACTCTTTTCCCTCCTCCTGTTTCATTAGTTTCGCGATTAGTTGTCGGTTCTCCGGCTTCTAATTTCTAACTTTTAATTTCTAGACATGCCTGAATTTATACATCTCCACTCACATACCCAGTATTCACTTTTGGATGGCGCAGCTTCTATTTCAGGTATGTATGCCAAAGCAGCTAAAGATGGAATGAAAGGCTTAGCGATTACCGACCACGGCAATATGTTCGGCGTCTTTGATTTTGTCGCCGAAGCCACCAAGCATAAACTTGCGGACGGAAGTTCTATAAAGCCAATTGTAGGATGTGAATTCTATTTGGTCGCTGATAGACAGAAAAAGACTTTCACCAAAGAAGATAAGGACAAACGTTTTCATCAGTTATTGATTGCGAAGAATGCAGACGGGTATAAAAATCTGGTGAAGCTTTGTTCTCTGGGATACACGGAGGGTATGTATGGCAAATACCCGCGCGTGGATAAAGAACTTATTTTAAAGTACCACAAAAACCTGATTGCCACTACTTGTTGCATTGGGGCAGAAGTTCCTCAAGCTATCTTAAAGAAGGGAGAAGCAGAAGGAAGAAAGGTATTTGAATCGTGGTATGATTTGTTTGGTGAAGACTATTATATCGAATTGCAGCGTCATGGAATGGGCGAACAGGACAAGGTGAATGAGGTTCTGTTGAAGTTTGCAAAAGAATATAAGGTGAAAGTCATTGCGACTAACGATTCCCACTACGTTGACCAGAAAGACAGCAACGCCCACGATATTCTTCTTTGTATTAACACAGGCGAAAAGCAAAGCACTCCAACCTTCAAAGAGTTCTCGGATGATGATACCCAGCAAAAAGGCAAACGCTTCGCCTTCTTCAATGACCAATTCTATTTCAAAACGCAGGCAGAAATGGCAGCACTATTTAGTGATTTGCCCGAAGCCCTTGATAACACGCATGACATTTTAGGTAAAGTGGAAACACTCAAATTGAAGCAGGACATCATGCTGCCTAATTTCCCTATCCCAAAAGAATATCAAATACATCAGGACAGTGTACTTAATCAATGGGAATATTTGAAACATCTGGCCTTTGAAGGTGCCAAGAAGCGGTATAAAGAAATTAGTCCCGAAGTGGAGGACCGGTTGAACTTCGAGTTATTCACCATCAAGACGATGGGTTTTGCCGGGTACTTCCTGATAGTTGCAGACTTTATTCAAGCCGGTAGGGATTTAGGTGTGGTCATTGGGCCGGGCAGAGGTTCAGCAGCAGGAAGTGTAGTTGCTTATTGTATAGGCATCACCAACATTGATCCCATTGCTTATAATTTACTCTTCGAGCGTTTCTTGAATCCAGACCGAAAGTCAATGCCCGATATAGACACTGACTTTGATGATGAAGGTCGCGATAAGGTGATTGACTATGTGGTGAAAAAATATGGCAGGAATCAGGTGGCGCAGATTGTTACCTATAGCACCATGGCGGCCAAGGTCAGCATCAAGGACGTGGCACGGGTGCTTGACCTTCCTTTGAATGAATCTCTTGCTCTGACAAAATTAGTTCCGGACAAACCCGGGATGGAATTAAACCGGCTACTCCATGCCGACATTGAAGGAGATGGAGGGTTGAAGAAGAAAGAATCCCTATCATCCGAAGAAATTGAGGATGTCAAAAAGCTTCGTGAAGTTTATGCTAAAGATGATCTGGGAAGCAAAGTATTGCACGAGGCAGAAGTTTTAGAAGGCGGTGTGCGCGGTACCGGTGTTCATGCTGCCGGAATCATCATTGCGCCGACTGATATCACCGATATACTGCCGGTTGCTACTTCTAAAGAAACCGACCTTTATTTGACCCAATATCAGGGAAAAGTGATTGAAGACGCAGGCGTTATCAAGATGGACTTTTTGGGTTTAAAGACTCTGACTATTATTCGAGATGCTTTAAAACTGATTAAGAAAAACCACGGTGTTGAGATAGACATTGATACTATTCCTTTGGATGATGCCAAAACATTTGAATTATACCAACACGGCGAAACTAACGGCACATTCCAATTTGAAAGTGCCGGAATGCAGAAGTATCTCAAAGAATTAAAGCCTGATAAATTTGATGACCTTATTGCGATGAATGCACTCTATCGTCCGGGTCCTATCGCTTATATTCCAAACTTTATACTTCGGAAACATGGTAAAGAACAGATCAGCTATGACCTTCCAGAAATGGAGGAGTATTTGAAAGACACCTATGGCATAACCGTATATCAAGAGCAGGTGATGCTTCTGTCACAAAAGTTGGCAGGATTCAGCAAGGGAGATGCCGATGTGTTGCGCAAAGCGATGGGGAAGAAGGATAGAAAGACGCTCGACAAAATGAAGAGTAAATTCATGGAGGGGTCTTTGTCGAACGGGCTGGCTGATAAATCTTTGGAAAAAATTTGGACCGACTGGGAAGCCTTCGCTCAATATGCCTTCAATAAATCACACTCCACCTGCTATGCTTTCGTGGCGTTCCAAACAGCTTATCTAAAAGCCAATTATCCGGCGGAGTATATGAGCGCTGTGCTTTCCAACAACCAAGGGAACATAGATAAAATCACCTTCTTTATGGAAGAGTGCAAGCGGATGGGCCTTCCGGTTAAGGGGCCGGATATCAACGAAAGCGACATTCGTTTCTCGGTTAACAAAAAAGGAGAGATCCGCTATGCACTATCCGCTATCAAAGGAGTAGGCGATGCCGCGGTAGAAGCTATTGTTTCAGAAAGAGAGAAAAATGGTGCTTTTAAAACGATTTATGAGTTCACCAAGCGGGTAAACCTCCGATCGGTGAATAAGAAATCGGTTGAGGCACTCGCTTATGCAGGTGCCTTCGATTGTTTTGCTGAATATCATCGGGCACAATATTTCGAACCTGATATTAAAGACAAAATGAGTCTGATTGAAAAGGCTTTGAAATACGGGAGTAGTGTTCAGACCAACACAGGGGCACAACAAAATTCTCTTTTTGGTGATGCCGGAGGCGGCTTTGATATTGCCGAACCTATATCTGTGGGCTGCGAGGAGTGGAGTTTACTCGAAAAGCTAAAAAAAGAAAAAGAGGTCACCGGCGTTTATATCAGTGGCCATCCGCTGGATGATTACCGCCTAGAGATTCAAACCTTTACCAATTGTAAACTGAATGATATTGATAAAAAGAAGGACAAGGAATTAAAAATAGCTGGTATCGTTACCTCTACCGAAACCAAATATTCTAAAAACGGAAATCAGTATTGCCGATTTACTATCGAGGATTTTGATGGGACTTACAGCCTCGCTTTGTTTGGGAAGGACTATCTCAATTTCAAAACCTTTATCGAAACACCCGGTGCTTTGTTGCACATCAACGGCAAGTATCAAACGCGATGGGACGGCAAAGAGTATGAGTTTAAAATCATCCACATTGAACTGCTCTCTGACATCAGAAACAAGTTCACCAAAAGCTTTACGATTGAATTGATTGCCTCCGACCTCAACGATAAACTCATGGCAGATTTACAAGCTATTATTTCTAAATATCCCGGAAACACCAAAATGCGCATGAAGTTTATTGACCTAGAAGAGGGGTTGTCTGTCGGGCTGAACTCATCTAACAACTCTATTGAACTGAGCAATGAACTGCTCAAGGAATTAGACCATAAGTATGTAACTTACTCACTCAATTAGGAATGAAGACTTTGAAATAGAAGTCATAAGGACAGACGAAATCTTCGAGCTCCGAAGTTTGATTGATTATTAGATTACTTAATCAGCGTCACGCTTCCTTTCAAATAACGGGTGGTATTATCATCGAATACTACCTTAACGGAATAGGCATAAACGCCCAAAGGTGCCGGCTTGCCTTTATAGGTTCCGTCCCACCCTTCATTAACATCATTAGACTCATATACCTTTTCGCCAACTCTATCAAAAACGCTAACCTCGGCATACCGCGTACCCAAGGCATAAACTAGGAATAAATCATTAGCGCCGTCCCCATTTGGAGAGAATACATTTGGCACAAATACTCGTGCATTCTGATAAATGGTGATATAGTTGATTCTGGTGAAGGTGTCGTCACAACCATATTGATTGGCAGCTACGAGCACTATGGTATAAACTCCGGGAGACGTATAGGTATGTGATGGTGATCGTTGGGTAGATGAGTTGCCATCTCCAAAATCCCATACCCAGCTATCAGAGTTGGTAGATTGATTATTAAAGTTGATTGGAGAAGATTCATCACTATAGCTCGTCAGAGGAGTAGCATCAAAACTGGCCTTTGCTCCTGAGTAAACCGTTACGGTCTGAGTCGCAATATGGCTACAAGTTCCTAAATGAGCCGTCAAGATGACTGTATAACTTCCTCCAGAGTTATAGGTATGTGTTGGATTATCTACGTTTGACGTAGTTCCATCTCCAAAGTCCCATACATAACTATTACCGGTTGCCGGTGTGGAAGTATTTATAAATGAAGAGGGCATTCCGGTACAAACGGGTGTATACGTGAAAGACGCAACAGGTGTTGGATTAACATTGACTGTAACGGTTGCTGAATCTTTACAGCCATTATTATCCGTAACGGTAACCACGTAATCCGTCGTTTGTGTTGGTGTTGCTTCCGGATTCGAGATATTTGGATTATTCAAACTACCCGTTGGGCTCCAGGAATAAGTTGTACCTCCACTGGCATTTAACTGTGCAGGTTCACCACAAATATTCACTGGGGAGGGAGCGGTTATTTGCGGTAGCCCATTTACGGTGAACGTTTTGCTGTCGCTGGCTGGACAGCCATTATTTGGGTCCGTGAAGGAATAGCTAAGGATATGCGCACCTACACCGGCAACGGCTGGATCAAAAATGCCACTTGGATCACTGATGCCGGTACCACTCCAAGCCCCGCCCGCAGGAGAAAAACCAGTTAAAGAATCTGCCGGATTATTAATGCAAATACCATCATCATTTCCGGCATTTACAATAGGAGCAGGAGAAACCGCTATAACTATTTCATTACTTGGCAATCCCGAACAACCCTGATTATCCGCCACGCAGGTAATGGCCGCACCATCATTCAAACTGGAAGATGTATAGGTATTGGATGCACTACTTTGAAGAACCGTGCCCCCATTAGAGAAAATATAAGTGGTATAACCGGCAGGCAAGGCCGTAAAGGTAACGGGGCTTCCCTGACAGATGGAATCTGCGCTACTGGTAATCGTGATAGCAGGAATGGGACTGACACTAATAATGATAGGTGGTGTAGGCGCGCTATTGCATCCGTCCAAGGAACCAGTAATTACTACCGTATCATTATTATTAAAGCCAGTGGAGGTGTAAGTGACACTGGCCGTATTTTGCACAGAGACTGAATTGACTTTGAAATCATAGGAAGTAGGGCTGGGAGGCTGAGCGGTGCTTACAGAAATCGTAATAGATTCTCCTTGGCAAATGCCGGTCGTAGAAGCTGAACTATTAATTTGAGGAGTAGGTTTGACTGTTGTTTTAATAACATTGCTCCATCCGCTGGTGCATCCATTGGCATCTTTTACCAACACAATTACCTGATTACCTTGTCCTAATTGGGTCGTAGTCCAAGTATTAGAAACCGAAGATTGTTGTTGCGAACCTCCATTATAAAAAAGATACGTGCCTTGACCTGGTGGCGTCGCAGAAAACACGACCAAATCTCCACTACATATCGTATCATTCGCAATTGAACTACTTATAGTGGCCGCAGCTGGAAGCGGGTTAGCTTTGATTGTATTGCTCGCATTACTGAAACAGCCTCCGTTACTGCCAAACACTCGTACACTATCGCCTGCTGCCAGATTGCCCTGATAGGCACTAGAAGAGGACAACTGAATAAGCGAATCATTCAGGAAAAAAGCATAAGCAGCGAACCCACTGCCAGCCGAAAATGTAGTTGGCGTTCCAGCACAAACAGGGGTAGGGAAAGAGGTAAGAGTCATGTTGGTAGCCGAGGCGTTGACGTTAAAAGTCAGTGAGTCTCCAACGGGGCCGCCAGCGGTCGTGACCATCACCCGAACAGTATGACTTCCCGGGGTTAGAAAAAATGCGATTGCCTTGGGGGTGGGGCTGCTAAAATTTCTTGGGTTACTATTTGGACCAAAACTCCACTGATAGAAACTTCCCACGATAGAGGTCGTAAACGTATCCGTACAACCGACAATCGTAGGGTTGCCGGAATGAGTGATGTTGCTAAATCCGAAGGTGCAGAATCCCAAAACAAACAGGGCAATCAGAAGTACTCGAAATGTTTTGGTCATAGCTTTAGAGGTATAGGAAGACGTGCTTTATCCGCATTTTAAAAGATAAGATGCAAAAAGTGCGCAACAAGTTGGAAGGCACAGAAGATATTTCTTTGACCGAATTGGGTAGTTCGAGGTTATCGCACTAGAGTAACGTTGCCGTTTCGCTTTTCGATTTTAGAGCCTCCCGGTGAATTAGCATCTGGCACCTCTAACTCTATATAATAAACATAGGTACCCACTGGTTGATCTTTGCTACCAAATTTACCATCCCAGAAGGTGTTGGCATTGTGAACCAACTGTCCCCAACGGTTATAGATACGGAAGGTGTTGATATTTACAGTTCCATTAGACACAGGGCCGAAGGTTTTGTTTTGGGCCATATTTCCACCCGGAGCAAAAGCATTAGGCATATCAAACTCACCCGCAATGATAACCACTATACTGTCGTAACCGTCACAATTTCCGCTTTCCCCTTCGCTCACCGTAACATAGTAAACAGTATTGACCGAAGTGGTAATAATAGGATTAGCGCAATCTGTGCAACTGAGTCCTTCTACAGGCGACCAATTATAGGAAGGAGCCTCTGTTCCGCTTACCGTTAATGTCACCTGATGTGTTTCGCCCGGTCCACCAATGATGGAGTCAGGGCTGGCATTCACCGATATTTGGTCTGGCTGAGGAACTGTAGCGCTTTCAGTATAAGTACAACCAAAAACCAAATTCTTTATGTTAATGGTATAGTCTCCGCCCGAAAGATTTCTAAAAGCTGTATCAAACTGAAAACCACCTCCGTTTAGTGCAAACTGGAATACTCCACTCTGCGGATCTGCCGGGGTGATGATGATGCCTCCGTCATTTCCATTGCACGATGCCGGCTCTACCCTTACGTTGAACTCAGCGTTTGAAACTCCCTGTGGAATAGAGATAATTCCATTACCCATACAACCAACAGAATCTGTGATGGTGAAATTATAATTACCCGGAGGGATATTGCTAAACTGACCGGTCATATTAGTGGCAAAGCCTTCTAAAGAATAAGTACGTGAACCTGCTCCACCGGTTCCTCCGGTATCAACAATCGAAAGATTTCCATAAGCCGGCTCGGCACAAAGATGCAAGTCCAAGATAGAAGTGTACCAAATCTGTGTAGAAGGGATGAACGCTCCTGATGCCGTAACCGAACAACTATTCGCGCCCGATACCGTCACAGAAAAAGCCCCTGCTGAAAAGTTATACACCGTATCATTGCTGCTTCCATTGCTCCACTGATATGTATAAGGAGGAATGCCTTGTGTTGGATTGACAGAAGCCTGTCCATTTATTTCACCATAACAAATACCTGCCCTGTATGAAAGTCCCATAATCGGGGTAGGCTTTACAAATGTACGAACGATATTGCTCCAAGCACTTTGGCAACCATTGGCATCTTGAACAATTACAATGACCTGATTTCCCTGTCCTAATTGGGTGGTTGACCAAGTGTTCGTTGCGTTCGCTTGTTGCTGAGCACCGCCGTTATAAAACAAATATTTATTTCCTCCTGCAGGGTTAGCGGTAAAAACAACCAACTCGCCACTACAAATTGTATCATTAGCAATTGAACTGGTCAATGTAGCTGCCCCGGGCAATGGGTTGGCGCGGATAGCGGCGCTGCCATTGCTAAAGCAACCTCCATTAGAACCAAATACCCGAACACTGTCATTAGAACCTAGGACCGCCTGAAACGCATCGCTGGCCGAAAGCTGCTTCAACGTATCATTTATAAAGAAGGCGTAGCCTGCATATTGAGTCCCGCCTGCGCTAAAGGTAGTCGTTACCCCTTGACAAACCGGACTTGGGAAAGCGGTCAGCGTGACGCTGCCAGTTCCTGCAAGGACATTGACTATTAAAGTTTCTACTACCGGGCCACCGCCAGTGGTGATCGTCACCTTTACGGTACGCGAACCGGGAGTTAAAAATACCGTTCCCCCGGCGGGCAATGCGCTGCTCATGGTGCTTGGATAAGAGTTCGGTCCAAAATCCCATGCATACAAGGACCCGATTAGGGTAGTAGTGGTGAACGTATCAGCACAACCTACCACAGGTGGATTAATGGATATACGGTTAATGGCTGCCTGGGTGGTGGTGCCAAATCCTATGATCAATAGAGAAAACAAAAGGGCTTTAGAAAGCATTTTCATAATTATTTTTTGCGTTGAATACGTGTTTGTAAACCAGTCCTTAAAATCGGTTGCGAATATTAGAATCCTTCGCCATTAAACAAAGAATTTGGGCAACAAATTGCTAACCATATAAACTTTTACACCCAACCGAACTCTTGCGGACTATAGCTGAATGATTATTTTCGGCGCTCTTTTAAATAAATTATGGCTGAAATAAACATTCAAAAATACACGCGTCGCGCGTCGCGCAAAAAGAAGGAATTGGGTCGCTTTTTAGTCCGTTTAGGGAAAAAGCCTTTTAAAGGCCTCTTAAAGCAGGTAAACATTGCCGAAAAAGAAACCTGGAAAGAAATCAACTGCATGGAGTGTGCCAACTGTTGCAAGAAGATGACTCCCACCTATAACCGCAAGGATATATTGCGCATTGCCAAACACTTCAAAATGACTTATAAGCAGTTTTTTGATAAATGGCTGATCATTGACAAAAACAAAGATATTATCAACCAAAGCATTCCCTGCCAATTTCTGGGCAAGGACAACCTGTGCACCATATACGATATCCGCCCTTTAGATTGTGCAGATTTTCCACACTTCAACCGCAGAGATTTCCGCTATCAGGCTGCCGAAAAAACCTATACCCAAAATATGGTTTACTGTCCCGCTACCCTCGTGCTGGTTGAAAAACTGAAAGAACAAATCGAAGCAGATTTATAAACCTCCAAACAATAAACACAGCAGATGAAATACTATAACAACATTATCGAAACCATCGGAAACACTCCTTTGGTTAAATTGAATAAGCTCACTAAAGATATTCCCGGTCTGTTTCTGGCCAAGGTGGAATATTTCAACCCCGGAAACTCCATTAAAGACCGTATCGGTTTGAAAATGATACTCGATGCCGAGCGCGACGGAAAACTAAAGCCCGGCGGAACCATCATTGAATGTACCTCCGGCAACACCGGTATGGGGCTGGCGCTCACCTCCGTAGTGAAAGGATATAAGTGCATCTTCACCACCACCGAAAAACAATCCAAACAGAAACTCGACATACTTCGCGCCTTGGGTGCCGAAGTCATCGTTTGTCCTACGAATGTAGAACCCGACGATCCGCGCTCTTACTATTCTATCGCCAAAAGATTGGCCAAAGAAATTCCCAATTCATATCACATGAATCAATACGACAACCTCAGCAACCGCGCCGCGCATTATGAAAGCACCGGTCCTGAAATATGGGAACAAACCGAAGGAAAGGTAACTCACTACATCACGACCATCGGCACCGGAGGAACCGTTATGGGTGTGGCCATGTATTTAAAAGAGAAGAACCCTAATATTAAAGTTTGGGGCATTGATGCCTATGGTTCTTTGCTCAAGAAATTTCACGACACCGGCGAACTGGATATGAATGAAGTATATCCCTACTTTGCCGAGGGCATTGGCGAAGACTTCATCCCGGCTAACTACGACATGAAATTTATTGACCACATCGAACAGGTGACGGACAAAGACGGAGCCATCATGGCGCGGAAATTAGCCAAGGAAGAAGGTCTCTTCTGTGGCTACAGCGCCGGAACTGTGATGCAGGGGCTGATGCAGATGAAAGATAAATTCAAGAAAGATGATGTAGTCGTTGTTATCCTTCACGACCACGGCAGCCGCTATGTGGCCAAGATATATAACGACAGTTGGATGAAAGAGCGCGGCTTCCTCACCAACGAAGTGCTGACCGCCAAGACCATCATAGAGCGCAAACAAATTCGCGACATTATTTGTGCCGAACCAAAAGAAACCGTAGCGGCTGTTTTCCAGAAGATGAAAGAAATGCACATCACCCAACTACCGGTGATGGAAGGCAACAAAAACTTAGGCAGCATCACCGAACACCAGATTCTGCGCCTCTTGATAGAAGACGCTGCCCATAAAGAAGACGAAGTAGGCAAAGTGATGGGCAAGCCCTTTCCACTGGTTGACCTCAGTTTAACAGCTCCAGAAATCTCTAAACTCATATCAAAAGATAATACCGCCGTGTTGGTGCTTGCCAACTCCGGTGCCTTGCACATCATTACCGAGTTTGATTTGATAGAAGCAATGGCTTGATGAATGTTGAATTATGAGTGCTGAATGTTGAATCTCCTTCCTGCATTTCTACGAAAGGCTTTGTATTAACAAGGGGTCATGACACAAAGTTACAACAAGGGGTCCACTGACCCCTTGCTATAAGGAAGCTTCTGATGGAGTTTGGTAAAATTTACGACGTCGTTACCGTGATAGGGTCGCAAACAAGACTGGCGCCGAAATCATTCACGGCATACACACTGACAGTGTATTTGAATTGAGACGTGAAGCCTGAAAGCGTCGTCTTGCGATGGGTATCGGTTTTGAAGGCTACAATTTCCGCCGCTACTGCGGTGGGTGTTCGTTTTACCAAGCACCTTTGGATGGTTAGTGATAACACTGGCCCGGACGCAAAGCGTATTTGCACAGGCGCTGTGCAAATGTGCATGACCTCTTTGCAAACTTGCATCACCCTTTTGCAAACGTGCATGGCTGCTTTGCAAATTTGCATCACCCTTTTTCATATTTGCTTGCCCTCTTTGCAAACTTGCATGAGTCTTTTGCAAACTTGCTTGCCTTCTTTGCAAACTTGCTTGCCCTCCATGCAAACTTGCATGAGCCTTTTGCAAATTTGCATGGCCTCTGTGCAAATTTGCTTTTGAGGCCGGAATGGATAAAGAAGGCTGATTTGGGTTCATTTTGAGGCTTTTTTGGGCTTTTTACCACTTTTCAAAAACATAAGCAAACCTAAGCCCCGAAGCATTACCCAAAAATGGGGAATTGTCATAATAGTGTCATTTTTTTGGGGGGTAGGCGCGATTCCATCCCTCAAAGGGATGGAATCGCTGAAAGAAGTTATACTTTCAAACCTTAAAATTCATTTCATATAAAACCAAATCCTATGAAACACATTTACCTGCTGCTCTTCTCCCTTTTAGCTTTTACATCTGCTCAAAGCCTTTCGGTGACTATCACTGCGGATAAAACGGTGGCTTGTCCCGGTGGTTCGGTAAATCTTTCGGCAACCGTAACCGAGCTTCGCAACCAGATTCACTTTTGGTTTATGAATGGAGTTATACGGGCAATGGTTCTTTGTCAAACAGCGATAATGATTCTACCATCTTTACTATGCCCGATTCGGGAGATGTAACTATTCAGGTGAAAGTGGTGGATGGAAATGATAGCACGACGAATGAGATTATGTTGAAGAGTGCGTGGTTGAAAGTGAATCTCATTTCTCAAGCGGATTCCCTTGATTGCAATAGTAACGCTCTGCTTATTGCCTATACTTCTGGCTCCACCTGGGGACAGCAGGGTAAATTTTATCACTGGTACGGATATGGCGATAGCGATAGCGCTTCTTTTATCACTATCAGCCAAGCAGGAATATATTATGTGAAAGTGGAGAATAGTTCTGGTTGTCTCGCATCAGACACAGTGGAAATCAAATATCGAGATGGAGTAAGTAACCACGTTGATTTTGACATCCCTTATCCGGTCTGCCAGAATTGTACTGTTACTTTCACTAACACTTCAGAAAAACAAGGAGGGGTGTGGAAAACAGAATGGGAGCTACCCGGTTGCGCGGTGGAACCTTGGTATTGTCCAGCAAATCCCTTTACCGCCATAAATCCTGGAGGCTATTCTGTCAGACTTACGATGGATAGCGCAGGCTGTAGGTTTTCTATAACTAAAGTCATTACGGTGTTACCCGAAACCAGCCCATATTGTACTTATCCTAATGGATGCACTGTGGGTATCGAAGAAGACCCAGCAGATAGACTCATTCAGATTTCTCCCAATCCCAACGCAGGACGAGTCAGCATTCACCTTCAAGATATTCCGCTGCCTGTTCGGGCGGAACTGTATGATTTGTTGGGAAGAAAGATGAATATCTTTCAGATTACGCAGTCTGTTCAGGAACTGGATTTATCTTTGGTGGAAGACGGGATTTATTTTCTCTTGTTCCATCAAAACGAAAGGACGGTGTTGAAACGAGTGGTGATTAGTAGGTAAAGGGTTGAGTCTATAATCTTTAATGGGAATGATAAACTACAAAAGTTTTAGAAACTTTTGTAGTCTATTCAGCAGCGATGAGTTTGGAATGTTGAATGTTCAATGACAATATCATTGCTTTGATTAATTCCGTTTTCAATCGAGGTATTCATATCTTTCACTCAAATACACATTATTCACAGCTTCAGGTTTTGAGGAACAGAAAGGCTTACTATTTTTGTGTGCATCAATATTTAACCAAAAACAAGTTTAAAGAACATGAAAAATTTACTTACCGTCCTGTTTCTATGCATTTATGCCCTTACCAAAGCACAGTCTGGCGACATCACCGTGCCGTATAATACGATGGTAAGCATTATCCTTTCTGAAGAATTGAAAGAAGGAAAGAATAAAGTGGGTACCCCGCCAAGTTTGTTGTGGCTGAAGATGTGAAAGTGAACGACGAAGTGGCTATTGCAAAAAATGCACCTGTTACCGGAACGGTTACTATTTCAAAGAGGGGTGAATTGAGAGTGGAGATGGTTGATGTGACCGCCGTGGACGGAAGCCGCCTGAAACTGGCTGATTGTTGGTCTTTTACTACCGCAGCTCAAAATCAAAAATCAAGAGGCGCGATGTTTGTAAAGGGCTTTAGAAAGAATTGCTATACGCCTGAGAAATATATAGTAAAGAAATCAGCCGGCAAATTCTAAAGATGGGTCGAAGATCGTCGCAATAAATCAAAATCGCATTTCTGCGAACCGCCATCACGAAGGCGATAACTTATAACCAAAACAAATCAAAATGAAACTAAAAACCATAATACTGTCTGGCCTGATGTCGTTGGCCTGTTTTTCTATGCTTCACGCACAACAGGCACAATATGATCTGGCGGTCGTAGGTTATTTTTATGATACGCCGAAGCCGCAAATAGTCATTTCTATGAATGGCGAAAAGTTTGAGCAGGCAGATGTGGAAAGAGAGGAATTGCAGAATGCGCGTTGGGGTATTAATTTGAATCCACTGATTAAACGAGTGAACAAGCTTCAAAGCGAAGGTTGGGAAGTGGTAGGAGGATTGAGTACCAGTGGATTGCCGGCTATCTCCATGTTTTATTATAGTCTGCGGAAGAAGAAGTAGGTATAAATACTTCGATATGGATATAAAACAGAAAAGCCGCTTCAGAGAAGCGGCTTTTCTGTTTTGAATATTGGAATAAGGTTTATTTCTTCTTTCCTTTTTTAGCATCACCAGTCGTAGCAAAACAGAACGAAACATTTGAGCCGCGAACGACTAAAGCCCATTCAGTTCCTTCGGTAAGTGGAGTGCTTGGAACAAATTTGTAAACACCTGGAGAAACCTTAGTGTACTCCACAGCAATATCGTCTCTTTGAACAGATTTGCCTTTACCGCCAAAAGCGCCCGCCATAGCAGCAGCAGATTGTGCTAATTCTACTTCGCGGGTATCCTTAGCTACCATTACTTTGGTCAAATAAAGAATACCTTCTGGATCTGTTTCAGCATCATTTAGTTTGATGATGAACTGTGCATCACTCGGATCAATCTTGACAGGAGAGTGTCCGCCTAACAAGTTGAGGAAAGTAACGACACTGGCACCATAACTAAAGCCTTTGGTTTTGGATTTTATTTCCATCGTAGGCTTTTCTAGTTTGCTGAGGGAACCATCCTTCTTAATCAGCATGGGGCTCATTTTGAAGTCAGGAATCTGAACGTCTTGTGCGAACACAAATGCGGACGATAATATCACCGCAAGGAAAATGCTAATTGTCTTTTTCATATTGTTTGTTTTTGGTTTCGGCAAATGTAGAAAAGAAACTAAAATAGAACCAAGGAAACAGGATGATTTTTGAAAGGTAAACTTCTCTTGATTCTATCCCTGTATTTTCTTAATCAAACCGGTCAGTACATTGCCCGGTCCAATCTCGACAAATTCAGTTGCACCGTCTGCCAGCATTTGGCGCACTGACTGTGTCCAACGAACAGGCGCGGTGAGTTGAGCAATCAAGTTCAATTTGATTTGAGTCGCATCGGTTTCTGCTTTGGCCGTTGCGTTCTGGTAGATAGGGCAGGAGGGTTGGTTGAAATTGGATTGATGGATGGCCTCGGCCAGTTCCTGTCGGGCAGGTTCCATCAAGGGCGAATGGAAAGCTCCGCCAACTGGCAGTGTAATCACTCTTTTCACTCCGGCGGCTTTCAGTTTTTCCGAAGCCAGTTCAATTCCTTTCACCGTGCCGGAAATAACCAACTGTCCCGGTGAGTTATAGTTGGCAGGCACTACTATTTCATCAGAAATTTCTTTACAGATATTTTCAACCTGCTCCTCGCTGGCATAACCAATCACCGCAGCCATGGTGGAAGGCTGCAACTCACAGGCCTTTTGCATGGCTCGCGCCCGAATGGAGACCAACTTCAATCCGTCCTCAAAACCTAAAGTTTTGTTTGCCACCAAAGCAGAGAACTCGCCCAAAGAATGACCGGCTACCATATCCGGCTGGAAGTTTTGCATCAATGCAGCTGCTATCACCGAATGGATAAAAACGGCGGGTTGGGTTACTTTGGTTTGTTTCAATTCTTCATCCGTTCCCTCAAACATGATTTTTGAGATAGGGAATCCGAGTAGCTCATCGGCGGTGGCAAACATTTTTTGCCGTTTCAGATTGATCAAATAAATCTTTTCCCATTCCGGTAAACTGGGAGCCTTGTCCGGGGAATATGTATGCTTTCATGGTGTTAGGTTAATGGTTGGCAGATGGCGGTTAGCAGATGGCAAAGCGGTTAACTGCTAGCTTAACTTCGTCGAAATCAAATTGATAAACTCGCTTCTTGTGGAATGATTTTCAAACTCTCCGGTGAATGCGGAAGTAGTAGTAGTGGAGTTTTGTTTCTCCACTCCGCGAATCATCATGCAAAGATGTTTGGCTTCCACAACTACTGCTACCCCTAATGGTTGAAGAGCTTCCTGCACGCAGTTTCTTATTTGGCAAGTGAGTCTTTCCTGCACTTGTAGGCGACGAGAAAACACGTCAACTACTCTGGCCAGTTTACTTAATCCGACAATTTTTCCATTGGGGATATATGCGATGTGAGCGCGGCCATAGAAGGGGAGGAGGTGATGCTCGCAAAGAGAGAATAGTTCAATGTCTTTCACGATAATCATCTCGCTATGATGCTCGTCAAAGATGGCTGACTTTAATATTTCTATGGCGTCTAACTGATAACCCTGCGTCATAAAGTGCATGGCTTTGGCAATGCGCTCCGGGGTGCGCGCGAGTCCTTCGCGGTTGGGGTCTTCTCCCAGCGTTTTAATGATTTCACTGTAGTTCTTTTTCAGCAACTCTAGCGATTGCTGATCATAGGTTTCTGTTTTCTGATATTTTTTCATGATAAAGGTTTTTGGTTTGGCCTTTAGCGCTTCACAGAAATGAAAAAAGCCAAGTCAATCTATTGTATTTACTGCTAACGGTCATCTGCGAGCCGTTAACTATTTTTCTCCGTAATATTCGACATAGATATTTTCTGTCTCGGTCAATTTGATACAGTGTAGCTTGCATCCTTTCAGTTGAGGTTCTATCCATCTCCAAATCAGTCGAACTACGTTTTCGATGCTGGGCATTTGGTCTTTCAATTCAGGTACATCCAAGTTGAAATTCTTGTGGTCTAACTTGTCAATCACTTCCTTTTTCAGAATTTTGCTGAGATCATGTGCATTGATTACAAAGCCGGTGTCGGGATCCGGTTCGCCTTTCACGGTTACAAATAAATCGTAGTTATGGCCGTGCCAATTTTTATTGGCACACTTTCCAAAGACTTTCCGGTTTTGTTCCTCATCCCACTTGGGCTGGTAGAGACGGTGCGCGCCGTTGAAATGCTCTCTTCTTGTGAGGTAAACCATATCCGGTTATTTCGAGTAAATTTCTTTAGATAGTTCGTTGACGGATCCAGTTGCTTTCTCCAATAGTTGAAGACTTCTCTTCTTTTCCATTTGCCCGCACGGTCCTTGCTTTATCGTTATAGTAGTGTCCGGCAATGAGTGCTGCAATTTCTGCTTCGTCTGGGGATTGTTCTTTCAAAAGTTCTGGGCGGAAATGCTTTTCCACAAAATTGGTGTCAAAAGTTCCGTTGATAAAATCAGGGTGTCGTAAAACAAATTTTCCAAAGTTCAGCGTATTCTTTACTCCGGCAATTTTAAAGTCATCAATCGCTCTTACTAATCTTGCCATCGCTTCATTCCTGTCTCTTCCATAACTGACTAATTTGGCAAGCATAGGGTCATAGTATATAGGAATATCCATACCCTGCTCGTAACCATCATCTACGCGAATGCCCGGGCCTTCGGGCTTGCGATACTCCACCAATCTGCCAATATCCGGTAAGAAATTATTAATCGGATCTTCTGCATAAACCCGTAATTCTACTGCATGTCCACGTATAGAAAGGTCATCTTGTGAATAGGATAGCTTTTCACCCCGGGCCACCTTGATTTGTTCTTTCACCAAATCCAATCCGGTTATCATTTCCGTTACCGGATGCTCTACCTGAAGGCGGGTATTCATTTCAAGGAAATAAAAATTCAATTGATCGTCCACTAGAAATTCAACCGTTCCAGCTCCGATATAATCACAGGAACGAGCCACTCCTACTGCCGCTTCGCCAATCGCTTTTCTTTTTTCCGGCGTTAGGCAGGAACTAGGAGCTTCTTCCACTACCTTTTGGTGACGACGCTGCACGGAACATTCTCTTTCAAAAAGATGAACAATGTTGCCGTGTGTATCGCCCAGAACCTGTACCTCTATATGTTTTGGCGAGGCGATATATTTTTCGATAAAGACACTTCCGTCGCCAAAGGCGTTTTGCGCTTCGCTTTTTGCGCGCTGCATTTGTTCTTCTAATTCCTCAGATGATCTGACCACTCTCATCCCCTTTCCGCCACCACCGGCGGAAGCCTTAATCAAAATAGGGTAACCTATTTTCTCCCCCAGAAGTTGAGCTTGCTGCACGCTCGTAATTGCTCCCTCACTTCCCGGAACCATAGGAATGTTGAATCGTTTTGCGGCTACTTTTGCGGCCAGTTTACTTCCCATCATCTCCATAGCCTCTGGTGTAGGGCCGATGAACGTAATACCGCTATCATCAACCAGTCGGGCGAAATAGGCATTTTCACTTAGAAAGCCATAGCCCGGATGGATGCCATCCACGCCTAACTCGCGGGCTACTTCGACAATTTTAATTCCCTTTAGATAAGATTCCTTAGACGGAGCAGGGCCTATGCAAACGGCTTCATCAGCATACCGCACATGTGGACTACTGCGGTCAGCTTCTGAAAATACGGCGACCGTTTTGATCCCCATTTCTTTGGCGCTTTTCATGACGCGGAGCGCAATTTCGCCCCGGTTGGCAACCAATATTTTTTTCATCCTGATTATTTTTTTGGGAGGGCAAACATGCAAAAAATTCTGGAGGGAAAGTAGCTTCAGTTCTACTGATATACAGAAAAGCAAAACCCATCGTGATTACGATGGGTTTTGCTTTTAAAGGAGATAAACAGGGCAAAAGCCCCGATTTATTCTGCTGTAGATTTAGCGGCGCTTGGTTCTGCCATTTTCTTTTCCTGAATACGAGAGGCTTTTCCACTTCTCTTACGCTGGTAGAAAAGCTTTGCCCGACGCACACGTCCTACCTTATTAACTGTTACGGTATCAACAAACGGAGAGCTAAGAGGGAAAATTCTTTCTACTCCTACACCATTAGAGATTTTGCGAACTGTAAACATTTTTGAAGCTCCTTCACCTCGTATCTGGATAACATCTCCACGAAACTCCTGAATACGCTCTTTCGTTCCTTCAGTGATTTTATATGATACAGTGATATTATCGCCAGGACCGAAATTCGGGTGTTTGTTGGCTGCGAAAAGCGCATTTTCAACGGCTTTCAGTTTTGGATTCATGACCTATTGGTTTATATATTTTTTTAAAAAGGCACGCAAAAATATGATTTTATGCGAAAACTAATAGTGGGAAGCAATCTTTATATTATTATTCTTCTCCTAATAAATCTGGCCGCCGGGCTTCTGTGCGTTCCAAAGCCTGCTCATGCCTCCATTCCATGATGTTTCTCTCATGACCAGAAAGCAATACTTCAGGTACTATTAATCCACGGAAATTTTCAGGACGAGTATAAACCGGTGGGGACAAAATATTATCCTGGAAAGAATCTGTTAGTGCGGAAGTTTCGTCGCTTAACACGCCCGGCAACAAACGACCAATAGCATCTACAAAGACGGCAGCAGCTAACTCACCACCACTCAAAACATAATCACCTATAGAAATTTCCTTAGTAATGTACAATTCGCGAATGCATCATCCACCCTTATAGTGTCCACATAAAATGATGCAACTCTTTTTTAGTGAAAGGGTATTCACCATTTTTTGATTCATCATCTCTCCGTCAGGAGTCATGTAAATTACTTCGTCATAGCTTCTTTCCTTTTTTAGGTGATCTATGCAATTAGCTATCGGTTCGCACATCATCACCATTCCTGCGCCTCCACCATATTGATAGTCGTCCACTTGCTTTTGTTTACTCGGTGTAAAGTCGCGAAGATCAATCAGGTTCACTTCTAATAGACCTTTTTGCCTAGCTCTTTTAATGATGGAGTGGTTAAAAGGACTTTCTAATAAAGAGGTGTGAACCGTAATAATATCTATTCTCATAAGTCAAGTAATCCTTCGGGCAAACGAAAGAGAATTTCTCTTTTAGGCCTGTTGATTTTTACAATGAATTCGTCCACCAAAGGGATAAGAATATCCTTGTCCTCTATTGATAAGAGGATCTGCCCGGGGCTTTCGATCATCTCATGAATTCGTCCGATAAGCCCTTCGGTTTCGTCGGAAGCAAGGAACCCGGTCAAGTCATGTTCCCCGGTATCTTCTTTTTTGAAATAGCTTGTAATGTCTTTTTCAAGAAGCAAGATTGCAGAGCCATTGTATCGCTTTGCAGTTTCCCGAGAGTTTATTTCTTCAAAGGTTATGATTCCATCTTTTTCTCCTATCCATTCTATTTTATTAATAAACTGAGGTGCGGAGTGATTCCCTGAAGTCAGAACAAAGTATTTTGGAAATCTGTTTTTACTTTTCAGTTCCAAGGATAATAGAAACCGAAAAGCCCCACTTATTCCGTGAGGCTTTCCGAGTTTGCCGACAGTTATGTACGATTCGGCCATTGATTAATAAATTACTATCCTTCTGTAGGAGGTTCTTGGGTATCAGCACTAGCGCTTGTCTCGGCAGCCGGAGCTTCTTGAGCAGTCGCCTCCGTTTCAGCGGCTTTCTTAGCCTCTTCGGCAACAGTTAATGCAGCCATACGTTTTGCATCGCGATCAGTTGCCTTCTTTTGTTCTTGCTCCAACAACTTGGCTTTGATTTCACTCTTATCCTTATGATGTTTTTTCTCGTGGTCCAGCGCTTTGTTTTTATGCTCGTCCATCCACAACTGATATTTTGATTCAGCCTCTTCGGCGGTCATGGCACCTTTTGCTACTCCGCGTAGAAGATGCTTCTTATAAAGGATGCCTTTATACTTAAAAATAGCATTTACGGTATCTGTAATCTCCGCACCCTTCTGAAGCCAGTTCACCGCTTTATCTACATCCAAATGGATGGTAGCGGGACGGGTCAGTGGATTATAGTCACCAATACGTTCAATGTAATTACCGTCGCGTGGTGCACGGCTGTCTGCCGCAACGATGTGATAAAAAGGGCGTTTGCCTCTGCCGTGTCTCTGTAATCTGATTTTTACTGCCATGTCTTAAAATTAATTTAAGGATTGGTTATGAAATATATTTCTTGAAAAAGGAGCGCAAATATGAATGAATAAAATGGAAATAGCAAGGCTTGATGAGATTATGACCAAAATATTTGCGCAGAAATTAAATTGATAGAGGGATATAAACCCTTCAACTAGAGACGGGACAGACAATGTTTTCGAGTGCCGTATTCCGCTGGACTTCGCGCAGGTCACCAACAAGTTATTTACTTTGACATCTAAAGTAGGAAAGATGAAAATAAATTCTTTATGACCTATGCTATGAAAACAGGATGAATAAACGCAAACGTAATAAGCAGGTGGTGCATGCCTTGATAATTTATAAAAGAAGCGATTTATGAATGTCTTTTATTGTCCGGATGCCATGTTAAATGAACTATGTGTTCTAGACGAAACAGAATCCAAACATATTGTGAGCGTTTTACGCAAACGAGAGGGAGAGGAGCTATTTGTCTTTGACGGGAAAGGAAACCTATTTGATGCACGGATTATTTCTGTTGGCAAGAAGGAAGTGACGGTTCGTGTCGCAAAACTGTTGGAAGCTGATGCGGGGAATAAATCTTCTCTACATATCGCTATTGCTCCACCCAAAAACATAGAGCGCTTCGAGTGGTTTATTGAAAAGGCAACTGAAATTGGTATTAGCCAAATCACTCCGCTTTTATGTACCCGTTCCGAAAGGAGAGAATTGAGGATTGACCGACTGCAGCGGGTAATGCTAAGCGCCTGCAAGCAAAGTCTGAAATATCAAATTCCAGTGCTGAATGAAATGATAAAGTATGATGAACTCCTTCGTTCGTTCAATGGTGAGAGTCGTAAATTCATTGCTCACTTGGATGAAAAGTCTCTGCATTTTAAACAAGCATATCATGGAGGTTTTGATGTGGTCATGCTTATAGGCCCCGAAGGGGACTTTACGCCGGAGGAAATAGCGCTCGCTGTCCAACGCGAATTCGAACCCGTTATATTGGGCAAAAGCCGTTTGCGGTTGGAAACTGCCGGAGTTTATGCAGCCGCCGCTTTTAATATGGCGAATGAATGATAGTTTTACGCGGCATGAAAAGAGTATTGATTACCGGTTTGATTCTTTGGATCTGTTGCGCATTTGTAGTAGTTGATCAGCCTATAAAGATTGCTCTCTTGAAATATAACGGCGGAGGAGATTGGTACGCCAACCCTACCTCACTTCCCAATCTGGCTAAGTATTGCAACCAAAACATAGGTACTAATATAGATACCGACATTCCAAGTGTGGAAGTGGGAAGTGCCGAAATTTTCAATTACCCTTTTGTTCACATGACTGGCCACGGCAACGTGGTGTTTAACGAACAGGAGCTGTCCAATCTTCGCGCCTATTTGGTCGGTGGCGGATTTCTTCATGCAGATGATAACTATGGTATGGACAAATTCATCCGGCCACAGTTAGAGAAACTATTCCCGGGTTCTAAGTTGATTGAGCTTCCCTTTTCTCATGCAATATTTCACCAGAAATATGACTTCCCAAATGGCCTACCTAAGATTCATGAACATGATGGCCTGCCTCCGCAAGCTTTTGGCATCTTTCATGAAGGAAGATTAGTAGTGCTTTATACCTATCAATGTGATTTAGGCGATGGGTGGGAAGACCCCGAAGTGCATAAAGATCCCGAACCGGTCCGCGAAAAGGCACTGAAGATGGGCGCCAATATTATCCGCTACGTTTTCTCCAACTGATTACTTCTCGACAAGCAGTGCGCGGTTTATATCATGAATCAGTTTAGGTCCCTGATAGATATAGCCCGTATAAAGCTGTAACAAATCAGCCCCCGCCTCCAGTTTGTCCATAGCATCTTGAACATTCATAATTCCGCCCACGCCTACGACCGGAATCTTCACGCCGCCATTCAATTCTTTGGAACGAATAGAAATATGCTTGATTATCTCGGTGGCTTTTTGCGTCAACGGTTGGCCACTTAGTCCTCCGGCACCGAATCTTTCTATCTCCTCTTTTGAATAATCCAGTCTTTCGCGGCTGATGGTCGTATTCGTCGCTACGATTCCGGCAATCTTTGATTTCAGTACTACGTCAATCACCTCATCCAGTTGCTCGGTCGTCAAATCGGGAGCAATTTTAAGCAGAATGGGTTTGGTCTTTTCTTTCGAGTGGTTGATGTCCTGCAGACCGTTCAATATCCTCGTCAACGAATCTTTGTCCTGCAAGGCCCTCAGTCCGGGAGTGTTGGGCGAACTGACATTCACCACAAAGTAATCTCCATACTCAAACAAGGTTTTGAAGCAATATTCATAGTCGCCGATAGCCTCTTCATTGGGTGTCAGTTTGTTCTTTCCAATATTCACCCCTACCACTATATCGCTTTTGCGCCGCTTCAATTTCTGCGCCGCTACTTCGGCTCCAACATTATTAAACCCCATCCGGTTAATGAGCGCCTTCTCTTTAACCAAGCGGAACAAACGAGGTCGGTCGTTTCCCGGTTGTGCTTTGGGTGTGATGGTTCCGATTTCTATAAATCCAAAACCCATTTGCGCCATTTCATCTACTACCTCCCCGTTCTTATCCAGTCCGGCAGCCAGGCCCACTGGGTTCTTAAAGTCAAGCCCAAACAGCTTCCGGTTCAGGCTGGGATGTTCTACCGGTTCGCCGGCAATCAGCCGAAGCAGAAAAGGGAACTTGCCTGCCAACTGTAGGTTATGAATCGTGAAATCATGCGCCTCTTCCGGGTTCATCCGAAACAGCAGCGATTTAATCAAAGGGTATAAATCCATGGCGACAAAGGTGGTGAGAACTTCCTCTTATCCAAAACATACACCTTGTATTTGACAAGAATATCGCTCTCCAGCCCGTTTGCGCAGCGGTTCCTGAAACCTTTTGTTCTCCTCGCCGTAAAGTAGAGAAGATAAAATTCTACGAACCGAACCGAGATTTATGAGACCATTAAGAATTACACACGTTGCAGGAAGAGATACGGACACAGACAAATATCTGAAGCACATCGGCAAGAGCGATTTGCTTTCTGCCGAACAAGAGGGTGAGTTGGCAAAGCGCATCCGCAACGGCGACCAAGAAGCGCTCGAGATGCTCGTCACTTCCAACCTCCGGTTTGTGGTGAGTGTGGCGAAACAATATAATAACCAAGGCTTGGCCATTAGCGACCTGATCAACGAAGGGAACCTCGGATTGATTCGCGCTGCCTATAAATTTGATGAGACTCGAGGATTTAAGTTCATCTCCTATGCTGTTTGGTGGATTCGTCAGGCTATGATGCAAGCCATTGTGGAGCAATCAAGAATCATTCGTCTACCGGTTGCCAAAATCGGTGCCTACACCAAAATCAGCAAGGCCTTTGCCGCTTTCGAGCAGGAGTATCAACGCGAACCCGATGTAGAAGAACTGATGGAAATGCTCGGTATGACGAAAGAAGAGATTGACGAATACTTTCAAATCAGCAACCTGAACGTCACCACCGAATCTAGGATGAACTTGGGCGAAGGCAGCCAGATGAGCGATATCATTCACGACGAACATCAAGAAACAGCCGAAGACAAGGTGATGAAGAAGACCGTCCAAACACAATTGAATGAGGCGCTGTCAAAACTATCGGACCGCGAGGCAGAAATCATTGCCAGCTATTTTGGATTGAATGGCGAAGTGCCCCTCACGCTCGAAGAAATAGGGCAGCGCTATGACCTCAGCCGCGAACGCGTTCGGCAGATTAAAGAAAAATGTATCCGCCAGTTGAAAGAAAGCACCAGCCCTTTCTTGCTTCAGGCGTACGTAAAATAATAACCGCGGTCCGGTCGAGGAACAAACGGGGCGCGATGATAAAGCGCTCTGTTTTTTCCAAGTCCTTCATCTCGGTTCCATAGAAAACTCCCACCCACTCGGGTTCGGGAGTTTTCGCTTTTTAGAAATTTGGGCGTAACCCCAGAGCCGAAGCCGCAGAAGGGGCGGAGCGGACAAATTGGCAGCTTACAAGCAAGGTATGGCAGCTTACATACGAGGAATGACGTCAGACAGTCGTGGGACAGCGTCAGGCAGTCAAGGAATAGCGTCAGACAGTCAAGGAATGGCATCTGACAGTCAAGGAATGGCGTCTGACAGGGAAGGAATGGCGTCTGACAGTGAAGGAATGGCATCTGACAGTGAAGGAATGACGACAGACAGTCAAGGAATAGCGTCAGACAGTCGTGGGATCGCATCAGACAGTGAAGGAATGGCATGAGACAGTGAAGAAATGGCATCTGTCAGTGTTCAGAATGCGTCTGACAATGAAAAGATGGCATTTGACAGGGGTTGTAAAAAATCCACCTCCGTCTTTTTCTGCTTCGGCAGAAAAATCCACCTCCCCCGGCGGAGGATAAACAGCCGACCTCACCCCCAGCCTCCCTCCGAAGAAGTGGGGAGAAACAGCCACCTAACAATGAAAGAGTACTTATAATAAGGACGCTCAGCCGAGACCTCTAACCCTTGAAGGGGGAATAGAGACGGCGTGGAAGTTTTGGTTTTGTTGCTCCTTTGGTGATGTTGGGCGAAGCGTGGAGCAAGGGGGCAAGCGCGAAGGATAGAGGCGGCATCCTTTTTCATCCTTTAATAATAAACGAGTCGAAAAAGCTATAGCCGAAAGCCTGACGCCGTCCCGATTCTTCCAAAATATTTTAGAGGAATCGGGACGGGGGCGCGCCCAAAATCTTCTCTATTGTTTTATTTTCGCCGCTCTCTTGAAAATAAATAAGCAGCAGATAAAATGACGTCGTCGGAGATTCGCAAAGCATTTCTTGATTTTTTTGAAGGTAAGGGGCATAAGATTGTGCCGTCGGCGCCGATTGTGGTGAAGAATGACCCGACGCTGATGTTTATCAATAGCGGTATGGCGCCGTTTAAGGATATTTTTCTGGGTAATCAGCCGGTGAAATATCCGCGGATTGCGGATACGCAAAAGTGTTTGCGGGTGAGCGGGAAGCATAATGATTTGGAGGAGGTGGGCGTGGATACGTATCACCACACGATGTTTGAAATGTTGGGCAATTGGAGCTTTGGCGATTATTTTAAGCAGGAGGCGATTGGGTGGAGTTGGGAGTTGCTGACCGGTGTTTATAAGCTGGAGAAGGACCGGTATGTGACGGTGTTTGAGGGCGATGCGAAGGAGAAGTTGGGTTTTGATGAGGAGTCTTTTGGGAGTGGAAGAAGTATGTGGCGGAGGAAAGAATTTTGAAGGGAAATAAGAAGGATAATTTTTGGGAGATGGGCGACACGGGTCCTTGCGGGCCTTGTTCGGAGATTCATATTGACTTGCGGAGCGACGAGGAACGAAAGGCGAAGCCGGGGAAAGATTTGGTCAATACGGGGCATCCGCAGGTGATTGAGATTTGGAATAATGTGTTCATGGAGTTTGAGCGCAAGGCGGATGGTTCTTTGGTGCCGCTGCCCAAGAAGCATGTGGATACGGGGATGGGTTTTGAGCGTTTGTGTGTGGCGATTCAGGGGAAGACGAGCAATTATGATACGGATGTTTTTCAGCCAGTGATTCAGGCGGTGGCGAAAAAGGCGGGCGTGAAATATGGGGAGCATGAAAAGACGGACATCGCGCTTCGCGTTATTGCAGATCATATCCGGGCTATCTCGTTTACGATTGCTGATGGGCAGTTGCCATCGAATACCGGAGCCGGTTATGTGATTAGAAGAATTTTGCGCCGGGCGGTGCGATATGGATATTCTTATTTGGGATTTGATACTCCTTTTCTTTGTGAACTGGTGCCGATGATTGCGGGGCAGTTTGCCGATATATTCCCGGAGTTGAAAAAGCAGGAGAGTTTTGTGGGGAATGTGGTGAGGGAAGAAGAGAGTTCGTTCCTTCGCACACTTTCCATTGGGTTGAATAGGTTAGAAAACGCACAGCGAAATGAATATGAAGCTGAAGCCGACGCATATTTGACTAGGGAGGCTTTAAAGAAGTCTAAGGAAAATCCAAATAGCCCAGAGAAATTTCTAAACATTACACCAACGGATTTTCTTCTTCAAAAGAAAGAGTTTGTTGACAAAAAAATTGAAGAG